>JAFACP010000176.1 GCA_023425455.1 Pseudomonadota bacterium
CTGTGTATTAACATCTACCAGCGCGTGGCGCCGGGGGCGCTGGCTTTTGTCAGCGAAAAAGGCGAAACCTCGGTAGGGGAACTGCCCGCGCCGGGGGCGCAGTGGTTCCAGCGCTTTGGTGGTCTGACTATCGCATAAGGAGTGAGGATGCCTGTTTATCAAATTGACGGCCTGACGCCGGTTGTGCCGGAAGAGAGTTTTGTCCACCCGACGGCGGTGCTGATTGGCGACGTGATTCTCGGCAAAGGGGTCTATATCGGGCCCAACGCCAGCCTGCGCGGTGACTTTGGCCGCATCGTGGTGAAAGTGGGGGCCAACATCCAGGATAACTGCGTGATGCACGGTTTCCCGGAGCAGGACACCGTCGTTGAAGAGGACGGGCATATCGGCCACGGGGCGATCCTGCATGGCTGTATTATCCGGCGCAATGCGCTGGTGGGGATGAACGCGGTGGTGATGGACGGCGCGGTGATTGGCGAAGACAGCATCGTCGGTGCGGCCTCGTTTGTCAAAGCCAGGGCAGACATGCCCGCCGGTCATCTTATTCTCGGCAGCCCGGCGAAAGCGACCCGCGAGCTGAGCGCGCAGGAGAGGGCGTGGAAGATTCAGGGGACACGCGAATATCAGGTGCTGGTGGAGCGCTGCAAACTGACGATGCACCAGGTTGAACCGCTGCGCGAGGTTGAACCCGGACGTCAGCGCCTGACGTTCGCTGAAAACCTGCGGCCGAAGTCGGCGGGCTGAACAACCGGGCCGCCTTTGCGGAAAAACAGCTAACGCTGCCCGGAATGGAGGGCTGCGCTAGCGCGTTTTTTTACTCACCAGATGCGTAGCCAAAGCCGCCAGCGCGCCGATAAGCGTCATCTCGCCGGCACCGGCGAGAAAGTTGTCGCGATCGATCTGGTTATTCCGGCGTATATCCATTAAGCGGGCGAGAGCCGCGTTTTCACTGGCGGCCTCGATCGCTTCAAACTGTTTTTCGTAACCCTGCTCCGTCAGCGATAAAACGCCATCCGTGGCGGTGCTTTCCTGCGCAACAATGTGCGCGTCCTTCTGGTAAAAAACGTATTCCGGCATCGTCTGCTCCGCAGAGAAAGGGGGATTGCATCACTCTATCCGATCTGGCGCTAAACGACAGCGCTTTATTCGCCGGTTTGCGCCCCGCATTATCGCGGGAATATTGCGACGCTGACGTGTCCCGCCGCCGCTCTGGCACAGACGCGGCGATTACCGCTATAATCGCCGGCAACTTTCCAATCGGTTCAGATACGAAGATGACAAAACTCACCTTACAAGAGCAAATGCTTAAAGCGGGATTAGTAACCAGTAAAAAAATGGCCAAAGTCCAGAGAACGGCCAAAAAATCACGCGTTCAGGCTCGTGAGGCGAGAGAGGCCGTCGAAGAGAATAAAAAGGCGCAGATCGAGCGTGACAAGCAGTTGAGCGAGCAACAGAAGCAGGCGGTACTGGCCAAAGAGTTTAAGGCCCAGGTTAAACAGCTGATTGAAATGAACCGCATTACGGTTGCAAAAGGCACTATCACCTTCAATTTTACTGACGGTAATCTTATTAAGAAGCTTGACGTTGATAAGCTCACCCAGGCTCAGCTGATTAATGGTCGCCTGGCGATTGCCCGGCTGGTGATTAACGCCAGCGGCGATTGCGATTACGCGATTATTCCGGCGGTGGTCGCCGATAAAATCGCCCAGCGCGATGCCGACAGTATTGTGCTTAACAGCGCGCTGAATGAGGAGCAGCAGGACGAAGACGATCCGTACGCCGATTTCAAAATTCCTGACGATCTGATGTGGTAAACGTCTTCAGAACGGCGCGGCGTGACGGGCGTTAATCGTTTCTCCGCTCACCGGGTGCACAAAATCCAGTCTGCAGGCGTGCAGCATCAGCCGGGGCGTCTGTTCGCTGCCCGGCAACACAAGCCCGTCGTAAAGATCGCAGCCTAAAATAGGGTGCCCCAGATGCTGGCAGTGAATACGCAGCTGATGGGTGCGCCCGGTCTCCGGGGTCAGTACGACCCGCGTGAGCGGCAGCCCGTTTCCCTGATAAAACCGCCCAACCACCCGGTAACGAGAGCGGGCGGGCTTGCCGTTGCGGGCGCAAATTGACACCCGCGGAAACAGCGCCGGATCGCTGGCGATCGGCGCGTCAACGATCCCGTCGTCCGGCCCCAGATGCCCGCACAGCAGCGCGCTGTAGGTTTTGCTTACGCTGCGCTGGCTAAACTGCTGGCACAGGGCGGCGTTAATGCTTTTATTAAGGGCGATGACCATCAGCCCGGAGGTACCAAAATCGAGACGATGCACCAGCGTGCAGCCCGGAAAAGCTTGTACCAGACGGTAATGGACGGAATCACGGTTTTGCGGGTTTTTGCCTGACAGGCTGAGCAACCCGGAAGGCTTATTGATCAGCAGCAGATGTTGGTCCTGCCAGAGGATCTCAACCTCATCGCGACAAGGTGGGGCAATAAAGGTATCGACAATGGCTGACATCAGGCGACCTGGCGGAAGAGTGGCAGCGGATAATACCAGATACGGGGAAAAGAAAAACCCTCCCACCGGACGGTGAGAGGGGAATATCTTAGGCTGCGACGAAGCCGTCGATCGCCGCTTTTGCGTCAGTCTGCGCTTTGGTCGCCACTTCCGGACCGTAAGCGATACCTTCCGCGAACACGAAGTTGACGTCGGTAATGCCGATGAAGCCGAGGAAAAGGGTCAGGTACGGTGCCACCAGGTCGGTTGGGGTATCTTTGTGGATCCCGCCACGGCTGGTCAGAACAACCGCACGTTTGCCTTTCACCAGACCTTCAGGACCGTTCTCGGTATAGCGGAAGGTCACGCCCGCGCGGGCCACCAGGTCGAAGTAGTTCTTCAGCTGAGTGGGAATGTTGAAGTTATACATTGGGGCGTTGATGACGATAACGTCGTGCGCCTGCAGCTCCGCAATCAGCTCGTCGGAGAGCGCCAGCGCTTCCTGCTGACGTGGGGTCAGCGGCGCATCGCCTGGGCGCAGCGCGCCAACCAGTTCACCGTCCAGCACCGGAATTGGGTTTGCGGCCAGGTCACGCACGGTGATTTCATCAGCGCTATGCTGTTCACGCCACTGTTCAACGAAATAGTCGGAAAGCTGACCAGACTGAGAGTACCCTGCCAGAATACTGGATTTCAGAACTAATACTTTGCTCATGAGTGATTCCTGTTTTGCATTTGATTGAAGGGGGTTGCCCCGTTGCTTGTTGACACTTTATTCACAATCCTGTCGCAGGGATAGCGCAATATATCGAACTCTATGTTCTATTTTTTTGAATAAGGCGAGTAAAGCGCCGATGTGATACTCTACAGCCATCATTAAAATGAGATTTGACCCGGCAGAGCACTGCCCGTTAACGCTATGACAGAACAACAAAAATTAACCTACCCGATGCTCCTGCAGCAGCTTGATTCCCTGATGTTGCGCGACAAACAGCGCTTTGCCCGCCGGCTGCACGGCGTTAAGAAGGTTAAAAATCCTGATGCACAACAGGCCATTTACCAGGAGATGGCGAAAGAGATTGAGCAGGCGGCAGGGAAAGTCGTGCTGCGTGACGCCGCGCGTCCGCAGATAACCTACCCGGAAAACCTGCCCGTCAGCCAGAAAAAACAGGACATTCTTGCGGCCGTGCGCGACCACCAGGTGGTGATTGTCGCCGGGGAAACCGGCTCCGGGAAAACCACCCAGCTGCCGAAGATTTGTCTGGAGCTGGGGCGCGGGGTCAGAGGGCTGATTGGCCACACCCAGCCGCGGCGTCTGGCGGCGCGTACCGTGGCCAACCGTATTGCCGAGGAGCTACAAACCGAACCGGGCGGTTGTATTGGCTACAAGGTGCGCTTCAGCGACCATGTCAGCGATAACACGATGGTCAAACTGATGACCGACGGTATTCTGCTGGCGGAGATCCAGCAGGATCGGCTGCTGATGCAGTACGACACCATCATCATCGATGAAGCCCATGAGCGCAGCCTGAATATCGATTTTCTGCTTGGCTACCTGAAAGAGCTGCTGCCGCGTCGTCCGGACCTGAAAATCATCATTACCTCCGCCACCATCGACCCGGAACGTTTCTCGAAGCATTTCAACGATGCGCCGATTATTGAGGTCTCCGGACGCACCTTCCCGGTGGAGGTCCGCTATCGCCCGATGGTCGAAGACGCGGACGATACCGAGCGTGACCAGCTGCAGGCCATCTTTGATGCCGTTGACGAGCTGGGCAACGAAAGCGCGGGCGACATCCTGATCTTTATGAGCGGCGAGCGCGAAATCCGCGATACCGCCGATGCGCTCAGCAAACGCGACCTGCGCCACACCGAGATCCTGCCGCTCTACGCGCGGCTGTCGAACAGCGAACAGAACCGCGTCTTCCAGCCCCACGGCGGGCGGCGGATCGTGCTGGCGACCAACGTCGCGGAAACCTCACTCACTGTGCCGGGCATTAAATATGTGATTGACCCCGGCACTGCGCGTATCAGTCGCTACAGCTACCGCACCAAGGTGCAGCGCCTGCCGATAGAGCCGGTGTCACAGGCCTCTGCCAACCAGCGTAAAGGACGCTGCGGCCGCGTGTCGGAAGGGATCTGTATTCGCCTCTATTCCGAAGACGACTTCCTCTCGCGCCCGGAATTTACCGACCCGGAAATTCTGCGTACCAACCTGGCGTCGGTGATCCTGCAGATGACCGCGCTGGGGCTGGGCGATATCGCCGCGTTTCCGTTCGTTGAAGCGCCGGACAAGCGCAACATTCAGGATGGCGTACGCCTGCTGGAAGAGCTGGGGGCCATCACCACGGACGAACAGGCAACCGCCTATAAACTGACGCCGATGGGCCGTCAGCTCAGCCAGCTGCCGGTTGACCCGCGCCTGGCGCGGATGGTGCTGGAGGCGCAGAAGCACGGCTGCGTGCGCGAGGCGATGATTATCACCTCGGCGCTCTCGATTCAGGATCCGCGCGAGCGGCCGATGGACAAACAGCAGGCATCTGATGAAAAACATCGCCGTTTCCACGATAAAGAGTCGGACTTCCTCGCCTTTGTGAACCTGTGGAACTACCTCGGCGAGCAGCAAAAAGCGCTGTCGTCGAATCAGTTCCGCCGTCAGTGCCGGGTCGATTTCCTCAACTACCTGCGCGTGCGCGAGTGGCAGGACATCTATACCCAGCTGCGCCAGGTGGTGAAAGAGCTGGGCATTCCGGTGAACAGCGAACCGGCCGAATACCGCGAAATTCACCTCGCGCTGCTGACCGGTCTGCTGTCCCATATCGGGATGAAAGATGCCGACAAGCAGGAATTTACTGGCGCACGTAATGCCCGTTTCTCGATTTTCCCGGGATCGGGGCTGTTCAAAAAACCGCCGAAGTGGACGATGGTCGCTGAGCTGGTGGAGACCAGCCGTCTGTGGGGGCGCATTGCCGCGCGGATCGATCCTGAGTGGGTTGAGCCGCTGGCGCAGCACCTGCTGAAGCGCAGCTACAGCGAACCCCACTGGGAACGCGCCCAGGGGGCGGTCATGGCGACGGAAAAAGTGACTGTCTACGGCCTGCCGGTGGTGGCGGCGCGCAAGGTGAACTACAGCCAGATTGACCCGGCCCTGTGTCGCGAACTGTTTATCCGTCACGCGCTGGTGGAGGGGGACTGGCAGACGCGTCACGCCTTCTTCCGCGAAAACCTGAAGCTGCGCGCCGAAGTGGAAGAGCTTGAGCACAAATCCCGCCGTCGCGACATTCTGGTGGATGACGAGGCGCTGTTCGAATTCTACGACCAGCGCATCAGCCACGATGTCATTTCCGCCCGTCACTTTGACAGCTGGTGGAAGAGGGCCAGCAAAGAGACGCCGGACCTGCTCAACTTTGAAAAGAGCATGCTGATTAAAGAAGGGGCGGAGTCGGTCAGTAAACTCGACTACCCGAACTTCTGGCATCAGGGCAACCTCAAGCTGCGGCTGACCTATCAGTTTGAGCCGGGTACCGACGCGGATGGTGTCACCGTTCATATCCCGCTGCCGCTGCTAAACCAGGTGGATGAGAGCGGGTTTGAGTGGCAGATCCCGGGTCTGCGCCGCGATCTGGTGATTGCGCTGATCAAATCGCTGCCGAAGCCGGTGCGCCGCAACTTTGTGCCGGCGCCGAACTACGCCGGGGCGTTTTTAGGTCGCGTCACGCCGCTGGAGCTGCCGCTGCTGGATGCGCTTGAGCGTGAATTCAGACGCATGACCGGGACCACCATCGACCGCGACGACTGGAACTGGGATCAGGTGCCCGATCACCTGAAAATCAGCTTCCGGGTGGTGGATGAGAAAAACAAAAAACTGCAGGAAGGGCGATCGCTGGCGGCGCTGAAGGCGGGGTTAAAAGGCAAAGTCCAGGAGACCCTCTCTGCGGTGGCGGATGACGGGATCGAACAGAGCGGGCTGCACATCTGGAGTTTTGGCCAGTTGCCGGAAAGCTATGAGCAAAAGCGCGGTAACTACAAGGTCAAAGCCTGGCCGGCGCTGGTGGATGAGCGCGACAGCGTGGCCATCAGGCTGTTCGATAATCCGCAGGAACAGCAGCAAATGATGTGGCGCGGGCTGCGGCGCCTGCTGCTGCTTAACATCCCGTCGCCGATAAAGTATCTGCACGAGAAGCTGCCAAACAAAGCCAAGCTGGGGCTCTACTTTAACCCGTACGGCAAAGTGCTCGATCTGATCGACGACTGTATCTCCTGCGGCGTCGACAAGCTGATCCACGAGGCGGGCGGCCCGGTATGGACGGAAGAGGCG
>JAFACP010000177.1 GCA_023425455.1 Pseudomonadota bacterium
TCCTCGTCCACCCCGGTAAACGGCTCATCGAGCATCACCAGCGGCGCCTGTTGCACGAGCACACGGGCAAAGAGCATGCGCTGAAACTGACCGCCCGAGAGTTCATCAATGGTCGCGCCTGCCAGCGACGTCAGCCCGACCCGTTCAAGGGCGCTGTCGATACGTGCGCGTGCGTCGCGACGCAGCCCAGCGAACAGCGAGAAACCCGGCCAACAGCCCATACTCACCACGTCCTGCACGCGCAACGGGAACTGCGTTTCCAGCGCGTGCCGCTGTGCCAGCCAGCCGATGACCGGGCGCTTTCCCTGCCAGCGAAAGCTGCCGCTGACCGGCGGAATAAACCCGGCGAGCGTTTTCAGCAGCGTCGATTTCCCGCATCCGTTGGCGCCGATAATCGCCGTCATGCTGCCCCGGGTAATTTCGCCGCTCAGCACGGGCGTGACGGCCTGGCGTTCATACCCTGCCGTCAGCTGATTCAACACAATCATGGCAATGCCACCGCCCAGCGCACCGCCAGCGCGATAAAGCCCACCACCACCAGCGCCAGCAGGATCCTGACCGGCGCGGAAAGAGAGAAAAATGAAGTTGTCATGCCTGCCACCCAAATATGTTATAACATAACAATAACCAGGTCAGACATAGAAGTAAACGCTGAGTAACGAACGGGAGTGTGGCGAAATGTTACCGCCGCGAAGGAGAGTGATTTCCATCTGTGCCTCCTTCCGCTTTCACAAAGGGAAGGAGGCGACGTGCTTACTGGCTGAAGGGCGATACGCCCGGGACGCGGGCCTGCGAAACCGCCAGCCCAAGCTGCCACACCGCCATGGCGTAGTGAGTGCTGTGGTTATAGCGGGTGATGGCGTAGAAGTTCGGCAATCCGTACCAGTACTGGTAGCCGGTGCCAACGTCGAGGCGCAGCAGGCTCGTCTGCTGCACATTGCCCAGAGGCTGGGTCGGCGTCAGGCCCGCCGCCGCCAGCTGCGAAACGCTGTAGCGGGTTTTGAAGCCGTTATCCAGACCCGGCGCCTGGCCGTTGGCCTGCACGGCGACCTGCCCGCCGGTTACCCAGCCGTGGGCTTTAAAGTAATTTGCCACGCTGCCGATGGCATCCACCGGATCCCACAGGTTGATATGTCCGTCGCCGTTAAAGTCGACGGCATACTGCTTGTAGGACGACGGCATAAACTGCCCGTAACCCATCGCCCCGGCAAATGAGCCTTTCAGATCGAGCGGATCGTCCTGTTCACTGCGCGCCATCAGTAAAAACGTCTCCAGCTCGCCGGAGAAGTATTGCGCCCGGCGCGGATAGTTAAAGGAGAGCGTCGCCAGCGCGTCCAGAATGCGGGTTTTGCCCATCACGCGGCCCCAGCGGGTCTCCACGCCGATGATCCCGACAATAATCTCTGGCGGCACGCCGTAGACCTGCCAGGCGCGGTTAAGCGCGTCTTCATACTGATTCCAGAACGCCACGCCATTCTGCACGTTGTCCGGGGTAATAAACTGTTTGCGATAGCGCAGCCATGCGCCGTTAGGCCCGGTCGGAACCTGCGCGGTGGGTGCCTGCCTGTCCATCAGGCGTAACACGTAATCGAGACGCTTCGCCTGAGATAAAATTTCATGCAGCTGCTGCCTGTCAAAGCCGTGCTTGCTCACCATAGTATCGATGAACTGCTCCGCCGCCGGGTTATTCGCGAAGTCGCCGCGCATCTGCATCATATTATGCTGAGGCTCCAGCAGGAATCCTCCGGAGGGGGCACCTGCCGTCGGCTGAACAGTTTCACTTTTCGGTTTGCTACTGCAGGCAGAAAGCAGAATAAGCGCAGGTAACCACGCGGCATAATGACGCTTGAACATGGGACATCCATTTAACGAGTTCGGTTAGAGCCCAGTATGGTAAAACATCCCTGACACCTCAAGGAAGCGCAACGCCTCTCCCCCAGCCAATCTTTACGCATCGCCGCGCAGATCGCCGTTTTTTTCGGCTAAAACCCCCTTCTCACGCCAATTAACTTTCAAAATAATACATTTTTCTTTCATTGTGAGATCTGAATAACACTTTAAAACCTTTCAAAGTGATTATTATTAGCCCGAGTTATACAAAAACAAAAAAGCCCCACAGGAGAGAAGAATGATAGAAACCATCACCCATGGCGCCGAGTGGTTCATCGGGCTGTTTCAGAAAGGTGGCGAGGTCTTTACCGGTATGGTGACCGGGATCCTGCCCCTCCTGATCAGCCTGCTGGTTATCATGAACGCGCTGATAAACTTCATCGGCCAGCAACGTATCGAACGCTTCGCACAGCGCTGCGCCGGTAATCCGTTATCCCGTTACCTTGTCCTGCCCTGCATCGGAACGTTCGTCTTTTGTAATCCGATGACCTTAAGCCTTGGCCGCTTTATGCCTGAGAAGTACAAACCCAGCTACTATGCCGCCGCGTCCTACAGCTGCCACTCCATGAACGGTCTTTTCCCGCACATCAACCCCGGCGAGCTGTTTGTTTATCTCGGTATCGCCAGCGGCCTGACGACGCTTGGTCTGCCGCTGGGTCCACTGGCGGTGAGCTATCTGCTGGTGGGTCTGGTCACCAACTTCTTCCGCGGCTGGGTCACCGACCTGACGACCGCCATTTTTGAGAAAAAAATGGGGATCCAGCTTGAGCAAAACGTCCATCTTTCAGGAGCCACAGCATGAGCCGTATTCGGATCGAAAAAGGAACGGGCGGCTGGGGCGGCCCGCTGGAGTTCGACGCAACGCCGGGCAAAAAAATCGTCTACATCACTGCGGGTACGCGCCCGGCGATAGTCGACAGACTGCATGAGCTGACCGGCTGGGAAGCCGTCGACGGATTTAAAGAGGGCGAGCCGCCCGAGTCCGACATCGGCGTGGCGGTGATCGACTGCGGCGGCACCCTGCGCTGCGGGATCTACCCGAAACGCCGTATTCCGACCATCAATATTCACGCGACCGGCAAATCAGGCCCGCTGGCGCAGTACATCGTGGAAGACGTTTATGTTTCAGGCGTGAAGGAGGACAACATCAGTCTGCTGGATGGCTCTCCAGCCCCGCAAAAAGCGGCCCCGCGCGAGTACGACACCAGCAAAAAAATCACCGAACAGAGCGATGGTCTGCTGGCAAAAGTCGGAATGGGCATGGGGTCGGCGGTCGCCGTGCTGTTCCAGTCAGGTCGCGACACCATCGACACGGTGCTGAAAACCATTCTGCCGTTTATGGCCTTCGTCTCGGCGCTTATCGGCATCATCATGGCCTCCGGCCTCGGCGACTGGATCGCTCACGGCCTTGCGCCGCTGGCCAGCCATCCGCTTGGGCTGGTGACGCTGGCGCTGATTTGCTCCTTCCCGCTGCTGTCACCGTTCCTCGGCCCTGGCGCGGTGATTGCGCAGGTCATCGGCGTGCTGATTGGCGTGCAGATCGGTCTGGGCAATATTCCGCCCCACCTTGCCCTGCCCGCCCTGTTCGCCATTAACGCTCAGGCCGCCTGTGACTTCATCCCCGTCGGGCTGTCGCTTGCCGAGGCGCGTCAGGACACCGTGCGCGTGGGGGTGCCCTCCGTCCTGGTGAGCCGTTTTCTGACCGGCGCGCCGACGGTGCTGATTGCCTGGTTTGTCTCCGGATTTATTTATCAATAAGAGGTTCCTGCGATGACCGTGATTTACCAAACCACCATTACCCGTATCGGCCAGAGCGCGGCCGATGCGCTCAGCGACCGGATGCTAATCACCTTCCGCGAAGGCGCGCCGGCGGATATCGAAGAGTTCTGTTTTATCCACAGCCACGGCGAGATGACCGGGGAGCTGAAAGCCGGCAGCCAGCTGGAGCTGGCGGGCGAACGTTATCCCGTTACCGCCGTTGGCGAGGTGGCCGGACAAAACCTGCGCGAGCTCGGCCACATCACCCTGCGTTTTGACGGCCAGCCGCAGGCGGAATATCCCGGCACGGTTCACGTGGATGGCCCCGTTCCGCAGGCTGTCACCCCAGGCTGCACATTACTGTTTGTTGCGTAATTTAAGGAGAGAAATATGAGTCAGGTTGCCGTTGTCATTGGTGGAGGACAAACCTTAGGGGCGTTTCTCTGCCGTGGGCTTGCCGCAGAGGGCTACCGCGTGGCGGTGGTGGATATTCAGAGTGAAAAAGCCGCCCGGGTGGCGGATACCCTCAACAGCGAATTTGGCGAAGGGGTAGCGTACGGGTTTGGCGCCGACGCCACCAGCGAGCAGAGCGTCATGGCGCTCGCACGCGGCGTGGATGAGATTTTTGGCCGCACCGATCTGCTGGTTTACAGCGCCGGGATTGCCAAAGCTGCGTTTATCAGCGACTTCCAGCTGGGCGATTTCGACCGCTCGCTGCAGGTCAATCTGGTAGGCTATTTCCTCTGCGCACGCGAGTTTTCCCGCCTGATGATCCGTGACGGCATTCAGGGACGTATCATCCAGATCAACTCGAAATCCGGCAAAGTGGGCAGCAAACATAACTCCGGGTACAGCGCCGCTAAATTCGGCGGCGTCGGGCTGACGCAGTCTCTGGCGCTGGATCTGGCCGAATACGGCATCACCGTCCATGCCCTGATGCTCGGTAACCTGCTGAAATCTCCGATGTTCCAGTCGTTACTGCCGCAGTACGCCACCAAACTCGGTATTAAGGCAGATGAGGTCGAACAGTATTACATCGACAAAGTACCGCTCAAACGCGGCTGCGACTATCAGGACGTGCTGAATATGCTGCTGTTTTACGCAAGTCCTAAAGCGTCGTACTGCACCGGGCAGTCGATTAACGTCACCGGCGGTCAGGTGATGTTCTGAGTTCACTCCCCGCCAGGCGCTGCGCCTGGCGGGGCTTTTATTCCACAGGCCGGGTCAGGCGCCGCCGCCACCCGGCAACACGATAAGGAGCCGATATGGTAACCGCACTGATTACCGTCGCCGCACTCGCCTGGCTATGCCAGATGGTATTTGGCGGCTGGCAAATCCACCGCTTTAATCGCGCGTTTTCCGCCCTTTGTCAGCAGGGGCGCGTTGGCGTCGGGCGCTCGGGTGGTCGCTTCAGACCGCGCGTGGTCATCGCCATCGCACTGGATAAAGAGAGCCGGATCTGCGATTCGCTGATCATGCGCGGCATGACGGTATTTGCGCGTCCGGCGAAAATCCAGGCAATAAACGGCATATCGCTACAGGAATTGCAGCCTGATGTGATCTTTCCCCATGATCCACTCTGTCAGAATGCACTATCATTAGCGCTTAATCTGAAACATGGATAATTTCGTTGTGAACGCTATAAGCTTGCGAAATTATCATTTCGCAACTTAAGGAATCGAGCGCCCATGAAACCACGCCAGCGGCAGGCAGCCATTCTTGAGCATCTGCAAAAGCAGGGTAAATGCTCGGTAGAGGACCTGGCCCACTACTTTGACACCACCGGCACGACGATCCGCAAAGACCTTGTGCTACTCGAAAGCGCCGGCGCGGTGATCCGGACCTACGGCGGAGTGGTGCTCAGCAAAGACGAAGCCGATCCGCCCATTGACCACAAGACGCTGATCAATACCCACCAGAAAGCGCTGATTGCCGAAGCCGCCGTCAGGTTCATTGACGATGGCGACTCCATCATCCTTGATGCGGGCAGCACCGTGTTACAGATGATCCCGCTGCTCAGCCGCTTTAATAACATCACCGTGATGACCAACAGCCTGCACATCGTCAACGCCCTGTCCGAATTCGACAGCGAACAGACCATCCTGATGCCTGGCGGCACCTTCCGTAAAAAATCGGCCTCCTTCCACGGCCAGCTGGCGGAGAACGCCTTCGACCACTTCAGCTTTGATAAACTGTTTATGGGCACCGACGGTATCGATCTGAACGCCGGCGTCACCACCTTTAATGAGGTATTTAGCGTCAGCAAAGCGATGTGCAACGCCGCGCGGGAAGTGATCCTGATGGCGGACTCGTCGAAGTTTGGTCGTAAAAGCCCCAATATTGTCTGTAGCCTGGAAAGCGTCGATAAGCTGATTACCGACGCGGGTATCGATCCGGCGTTTAAAAAGGCGCTGGAGGAGAAAGGCATCGACGTGATCGTAACCGGAGAGAAAGATGAGTGAGTTTCTGTTAAACACGGGTCGTCAGACCCTGATGCTGGAGCTTCAGGAGGCCAGCCGCCTGCCTGAACGTCTGGGTGAAGACTTTGTCCGTGCGGCAAACACCCTTATTCAGTGC
>JAFACP010000277.1 GCA_023425455.1 Pseudomonadota bacterium
CGCTGGCGGTAGACCGCGTTATCGGTATGGAAAACGCCATGCCGTGGAACCTGCCTGCCGATCTCGCGTGGTTTAAACGTACAACGTTGAACAAGCCGGTAGTGATGGGCCGCCTGACCTGGGAGTCGATTGGTCGTCCATTGCCGGGCCGTAAGAATATTGTCATCAGCAGCCAGCCAGGCACCGACGATCGCGTCGAATGGGTAACATCCGTAGACGAAGCGATTGCGGCCTGCGCGAATGCTGAAGAGATTATGGTGATCGGTGGCGGTCGCGTGTATGAGCAGTTTCTGCCAAAAGCACAAAAGCTCTATCTGACGCACATTGATGCGGAAGTGGAGGGCGATACCCATTTCCCGGATTACGATCCGGACGAGTGGGAATCTGTATTCAGTGAATTCCACGACGCTGATGCGCAAAACTCGCACAGCTACTGCTTCGAGATTCTGGAGCGTCGTTAAGCGTGTTTCCCTCTCCGCCGGGAGAGGGAATTTCCGTCAGGAGGCGAACGCTTTATTGTCCCCTGAGTCCAGCTGTCGATGAGACGGCTGCACAAAAATGGCCTTGTCTTCCCAGCGTAAACAGGTCAACTCTCCTCCCCAGCAGCACCCGGTATCCAGCGCATAAATACCCGCTGGCGTCCCTTTTCCTTCCAGCGACGCCCAGTGGCCAAATACCACGTTGTATTCACGGGTGACGGGGCCTGGAATGGCGAACCACGGTTTGAGCGGCGCAGGTGCACTTTCCGGCGTCTCTTTACTGTACATATCCAGCTGCCCGTTCGGGAAACAAAAGCGCATACGCGTAAAGGCGTTAGTGATAAAACGCAGGCGCGCCAGACCGCTGAGATCCTCGCTCCAGTTATTGGGCATATCACCGTACATGGCGTCGAGGAAGAACGGGTAGGAGTCGCTTGCCAGCACCGCTTCAACGTCGCGTGCGCAGGACTTTGCGGTCTCAAGATCCCACTGCGGCGTGATCCCTGCGTGCGCCATCAGCAGCTTCTTCTCTTCATCAATTTGCAGCAACGGCTGGCGACGCAGCCAGTTGAGCAGCTCATCGGCATCAGGGGCTTCGAGCAGCGGCGACAGGCGATCTTTGGGCTTATTGCGGCTGATCCCGGCGAAGACCGCCAGCAGGTGTAAATCATGGTTGCCAAGCACCATGCGCACGCTCTCACCCAGCGACTTCACGAAGCGCAGAACGTCGAGAGAAGCAGGACCGCGCGCCACCAAATCACCCGTCAGCCAGAGCGTATCTTGCCCGGGTGTAAAATCGACCTGTTTTAATAATGCGATCAGTTCATCGTAGCAACCGTGAACGTCGCCAATCAGATATGTAGACATTAGATTAGTGAATGAATGTTGTTACGGCGAGACGGAACACAGGGATGTCAATGCGGAAGGCATTGCCATCGACGTCGACCATTTCATAATGGCCCTGCATGGTACCCAGCGGCGTTTCAATTACCGCACCGCTGGTGTACTGATACTCTTCGCCAGGGTCGATATGGGGCTGTTCACCGACCACACCTTCACCCTGAACTTCGATTTCGCGGCCATTGCCGTTAGTGATAAGCCAGTAGCGCCCAAGCAGCTGCACAGGCATCCGCCCCAGGTTGCGAATCGTTACCGTGTAGGCAAACACAAAACGTTCTTCATCCGGTGAGGATTGAGACTCAATATAGACGCTTTGTACCTGAACACAGACGCGGGGCGAATCAATCATGGCTTAGCTCTCCTTCGGCGGTGCATTTTCGCTGATGTAATTAGCCAGCTTGCAGTACTGCTCTACGGAAATATTCTCGGCTCGCATTGCCGGATCGATCCCCAGCTCAGCCAGTACATCAACGGTAAACAGATTACCAAGGCTGTTACGAATGGTTTTACGGCGCTGGTTAAAGGCCTCGGTAGTAATACGGCTCAATACACGCAGGTCTTTCACCGGGTACGGCATGATTTTATGCGGTACCAGGCGGACAACAGCAGAGTCCACTTTTGGCGGTGGCGTAAAGGCGCCTGGGGGGACTTCCAGCACCGGGATCACATTACAAAAATATTGTGCCATCACGCTTAAACGACCATACGCTTTACTGTTCGGCCCTGCAACCAGGCGATTAACGACCTCTTTTTGCAACATGAAGTGCATGTCGGCAATGGCATCAGTATAGCTAAACAGGTGGAACATCAGCGGGGTGGAGATGTTGTAAGGCAGGTTACCGAACACGCGCAGCGGCTGGCCCATTTTCTCTGCCAGCTCGCCAAAGTTCATGGTCATGGCGTCCTGCTGATAGATGGTCAGCTTTGGCCCGAGGAACGGGTGAGTTTGCAGGCGCGCTGCCAGATCGCGGTCCAGCTCGATAACGGTCAGTTGATCGAGGCGTTCACCAACGGGTTCCGTCAGTGCGGCAAGACCGGGTCCGATTTCGACCATCGCCTGGCCCTTCTGCGGGTTAATGGCAGAGACAATACTGTCGATCACGAACTGATCGTTAAGGAAGTTTTGCCCGAAGCGTTTACGGGCTAAGTGGCCCTGGTGGACTCGATTATTCATT
>JAFACP010000278.1 GCA_023425455.1 Pseudomonadota bacterium
GTGTTGCGCTGGGTTATGGGTATTTTTAACGCGGCGTATGAGTATCATTTGCACGGCATGCTGCGCAAGCCTTAAAGAACAAGGCTTTTCACTGCAAAAAGCTGTTATTACGCTAATTTGTAATAACTCTTATAAATAACCTTTTGTTATAAAAACGCTTTTTTTCATCTAAATATGAATAATCCTGTCGATAAATTATTTCCCGTCAAAGTTTCATTCGCGCGTTTTTCATACTGCACAGACAATGCGTGATCTGTAGCCCAAATAATAAACAAAGCTGGCAAAGCCCCTACAATTAACGTTTTTGCGACATATTATTAACATCTTGCAAGGAGAAAAAAAGCCATGAGCCAAATCCACAAACACGACATTCCCGCAAATATTGCGGACCGTTGCCTGATCAATCCGGAGCAGTACCACGAGAAGTATCAGCAGTCCCTCTCCAGCCCTAACGCCTTCTGGGGCGAGCAGGGCCAGATCCTTGACTGGATCAAACCGTACAACACGGTGAAGAACACCTCTTTCGCGCCGGGCAACGTCTCTATCAAATGGTATGAAGACGGTACGCTGAACCTGGCGGCCAACTGTCTCGACCGTCATCTGGCCGCGCGCGGCGATGACACGGCCATCATCTGGGAGGGCGACGATGCCTCCGAGAGCAAACACATTACCTATAACGCCCTGCACCGCGACGTGTGCCGCTTTGCCAATGTGCTTTTGCAGCAGGGGATTAAAAAAGGCGATGTGGTGGCTATCTATATGCCGATGGTGCCGGAAACGGCGGTGGCGATGCTGGCCTGCGCGCGTATTGGCGCTGTCCATTCGGTGATCTTTGGCGGCTTTTCGCCGGAGGCCGTGGCCGGACGTATTATCGACTCCAGCTCAAAACTGGTGATCACCGCTGACGAAGGCGTGCGTGCCGGACGCGGCATCCCGCTGAAGAAAAATGTCGACGAAGCGCTGAAGAACCCGAATGTGAAAAGCGTTACCGGCGTGGTCGTGCTGAAACGCACCGGCGGCAAAATCGACTGGTATGAGGGGCGCGACCAGTGGTGGAGCGACCTGATTGAGCAGGCCAGTGACCAGCACCAGCCGGAAGAGATGAACGCGGAAGATCCGCTGTTTATCCTCTATACCTCCGGCTCGACCGGTAAACCGAAAGGCGTGCTGCACACCACCGGCGGGTATCTGGTCTACGCCGCAACAACCTTCAAATATGTCTTCGATTACCATCCGGGCGATATCTACTGGTGTACCGCCGACGTGGGCTGGGTGACCGGCCACAGCTACCTGCTGTATGGTCCGCTGGCCTGCGGCGCCACCACCCTGATGTTCGAGGGGGTGCCAAACTGGCCGACGCCGGCGCGGATGTGCCAGGTGGTCGACAAGCATCAGGTCAATATCCTCTACACCGCGCCAACGGCGATCCGCGCGCTGATGGCGGAGGGCGACAAGGCCATCGAGGGTACGGACCGCTCCTCCCTGCGCATTCTGGGTTCGGTAGGCGAACCGATTAACCCGGAAGCCTGGGAGTGGTACTGGAAGAAGATTGGGAATGAGAAGTGCCCGGTGATGGACACCTGGTGGCAGACCGAAACCGGCGGCTTTATGATCACCCCACTGCCGGGCGCTACCCAGCTGAAAGCGGGCTCCGCAACGCGTCCGTTCTTTGGCGTCCAGCCCGCGCTGGTGGATAACGAAGGCCATCCGCTGGAGGGGGCGACCGAAGGTAACCTGGTTATCGTCGACTCCTGGCCTGGCCAGGCGCGTACCCTGTTTGGCGACCACGATCGCTTTGAGCAGACCTACTTCTCGACCTTTAAAAACATGTACTTCAGCGGCGACGGCGCGCGCCGCGACGAAGACGGTTATTACTGGATAACAGGCCGGGTGGACGATGTTCTGAACGTCTCCGGCCACCGTCTGGGGACCGCAGAGATTGAATCTGCGCTGGTCTCCCACCCGAAAATTGCCGAAGCCGCCGTGGTGGGGATCCCGCACAATATTAAAGGCCAGGCGATTTATGCTTACGTGACGCTCAATCACGGTGAAGAGCCGTCGCCTGAGCTGTATGCCGACGTGCGCAACTGGGTGCGTAAAGAGATTGGCCCGCTTGCCACACCGGATGTCCTGCACTGGACCGGCTCCCTGCCGAAAACCCGCTCCGGCAAAATTATGCGCCGTATTCTGCGCAAAATTGCGGCAGGTGATACCAGCAACTTAGGCGATACCTCAACGCTCGCCGATCCTGGCGTGGTGGAAAAACTGCTCGAAGAGAAGCAGTCCATCGCAATGCCATCGTAATCCCTCACCCAGCCCTCTCCCTTCGGGGAGAGGGAATAAAAACCCTTCCCTACCAATACGTCTGGAGACTCTGTGATGAATAACGATATTTGTCAGCAGATAGAGAATAGTGCGCACTACAGGGAGCTCGTCGCAAAACGGCAACGGTTTGCCTTTGTTCTTTCCATCATCATGCTGGTTATCTATATCGGCTTTATCATGCTGATCGCCTTTGCCCCACACTGGCTCGGTACGCCGCTGCACGCGGGTACCAGCGTCACGCGCGGCATTCCGATTGGCATCGGGGTGATTGTGATTTCGTTTGTGTTGACCGGCGTGTACGTCTGGCGCGCCAACGGTGAGTTTGATCGTCTGAATAAGGCCGTCCTGCGCGAGGTAAAAGCATCATGAAGAGAGTCCTGACGGCGCTGGCCGCCACACTTCCCTTTGCTGCGCACGCAGCCGATGCCATAACCGGCGAGGTACAACGCCAGCCGACCAACTGGCAGGCGATTACCATGTTCCTGATCTTCGTGGTGTTGACGCTCTACATCACCTGGTGGGCCTCGAAGCGCGTTCGTTCGCGCAGCGATTACTACACCGCCGGGGGCAATATTACCGGCTTCCAGAACGGGCTGGCGATCGCCGGCGACTTTATGTCAGCCGCCTCCTTCCTCGGGATCTCCGCGCTGGTGTATACCTCCGGTTACGATGGCCTGATTTACTCCCTCGGCTTCCTCGTTGGCTGGCCGATTATCCTGTTCCTGATTGCCGAACGGCTGCGCAACCTGGGACGCTACACCTTTGCCGACGTCGCCTCGTATCGCCTGAAGCAGGGGCCAATCCGTATTCTCTCCGCCTGCGGTTCGCTGGTGGTGGTGGCCCTGTACCTGATTGCGCAGATGGTGGGGGCGGGCAAACTGATCGAGCTGCTGTTTGGCCTGAACTACCACGTCGCCGTGGTGCTGGTGGGCGTTCTGATGGTGATGTACGTGCTGTTTGGCGGCATGCTCGCCACCACCTGGGTACAGATTATCAAAGCCGTGCTGCTGCTGTTCGGCGCCAGTTTTATGGCCTTTATGGTCATGAAGCACGTTGGCTTCAGCTTTAATAACCTGTTTACCGAAGCGATGGCGGTTCACCCAAAAGGCGAAGCGATCATGAGCCCCGGCGGGCTGGTGAAAGACCCGGTCTCCGCGCTTTCGCTCGGTCTCGGCCTGATGTTTGGTACCGCCGGTTTGCCGCATATCCTGATGCGTTTCTTCACCGTCAGCGACGCGCGTGAAGCCCGTAAGAGCGTGTTCTATGCCACCGGCTTTATGGGGTACTTCTATATCCTGACCTTTATCATCGGCTTTGGCGCCATCATGCTGGTGGGGGCGAATCCGGCCTTTAAAGACGCGGCAGGGGCGCTGATTGGCGGCAATAACATGGCGGCCGTGCATCTGGCGGATGCCGTGGGCGGTAATCTGTTCCTCGGCTTTATCTCGGCGGTCGCCTTCGCCACCATTCTGGCGGTGGTGGCAGGTCTGACGCTGGCGGGGGCATCGGCGGTCTCACATGACCTGTACGCCAACGTGTTCCGCAAAGGGGCTACCGAGCGCGAGGAGCTGAAAGTCTCTAAAATCACCGTTCTGGTGCTGGGCGTGGTGGCGATTCTGCTGGGGATCCTGTTCGAGAAACAGAACATCGCCTTTATGGTCGGGCTGGCCTTCTCGATTGCGGCGAGCTGTAACTTCCCGATCATTCTGCTCTCCATGTACTGGTCAAAACTGACCACCCGTGGCGCGATGATTGGCGGCTGGCTGGGGCTGTTGACCGCGGTTATCCTGATGATCCTCGGCCCGACAATCTGGGTGAAGATCCTCGGTCACGAAACCGCTATTTTCCCGTATGAGTATCCGGCGCTGTTCTCTATCGCCGTCGCCTTTATCGGGATTTGGTTCTTCTCCGCCACCGATAACTCAGCGGAGGGTAACCTGGAACGTGAGAAGTTCCGCGCCCAGTTTATTCGCTCGCAAACCGGCCTCGGTGTCGAACAAGGCCGCGCGCACTAACCTGCCCTTCTCTCCCCGGTCAGCCTGGCCGGGGAGTTCAGAACATCACCCACGCCACCAGCGGTGCGATCAGCACCATCATCACCCCTGAGAGCATCATCACCAGGCTGGCGACAACCCCCTCCTGCTGGCCCAGCTCATAGGAGCGTGCGGTTCCCGCTCCGTGGGAGGCGGCGCCGAATCCGGCCCCTTTTGCCATCCGTTCCCGGATAGAGAGCCGTAAAAACAGCATGTCGCCGACGGCCATGCCGAACACGCCGGTCACAACCACAAACAGCGCCACCAGATCCGGCTGACCGCCAAGCGGTTTGGCCGCCGCCAGCGCGAACGGCGTGGTGACCGAACGCACCGCCAGGCTGCGCTGAATTTCGTCGGACAGGGT
>JAFACP010000283.1 GCA_023425455.1 Pseudomonadota bacterium
ATCACCCGCGTGCGCGATATCGGGGCTGATACCCCGGCGCGCTACAACGCCGACCCGGACCGCCTGTTTGAGTCCTCAGGCTGCGCCGGGAAGCTGGCGGTTTTTGCCGTGCGTCTCGATACCTTCCCGGCGGAGAAACAGCAGCAGGTCTTTTACATTGGCACCAACCAGCCCGCGGTGCTGACCGCCATTCGTCGTCATATTCTCGGCAACTTTACCCATCTGCCGGTCGCGGGCGAATATATGCACCGGGATATCTACGACATTGCCGAACGTTACGGCAAAGACACCTTTCTGATGATCGACAAGCTCGGCACCGACAAAATGCCGTTCTTCTTTACCATGAAGGGCAGAACCGATGCGATGCTGGAGAACGTGTCCCTGTTTAAGCCGCACTTCACCGACCGTTTTATGCAAAAACTGGGGGCCGCCTTCCCGGCGCATTTACCGCCGCGGATGAAAAGCTGGCGCGATAAATACGAGCATCACCTGCTGCTGAAAATGGCCGGAGACGGGATTGCCGAAGCGCAGGCCTGGCTGAGTGAGTTCTTCCAAAGCGCCGACGGCGATTTCTTTGCCTGTACCCCCGAAGAGGGCAGCAAGGCATTTCTGCACCGCTTCGCAGCGGCCGGTGCGGCCATTCGCTATCAGGCGGTGCATGCCGACGAGGTTGAGGACATTCTGGCGCTGGACATCGCCCTGCGTCGTAACGATACCGACTGGTTCGAGCAGCTACCTCCGGAGATCGACAGCCAGCTGGTGCACAAGCTCTATTACGGCCACTTTATGTGCTACGTGTTCCACCAGGATTACATCGTCAAAAAAGGGGTCGATGCCCATGCGCTGAAAGAGCAGATGCTGACGCTGCTGCGCGAGCGCGGGGCGCAATATCCTGCCGAACACAACGTCGGACATCTGTATAAAGCGCCAGAGACGCTTAAACGCTTTTATCGCGAGAATGACCCAACTAACAGCATGAACCCTGGAATAGGCAAAACAACGCGATATAAAAACTGGAAGGAAAGCGAAAATACAGAGCCAGACGCTTCGCAACCCATTGAAGAGACGCTACACCCACACTAAAGTGACTGTTAAGTGAGCAACTAACGTAATAAAGTAGCGTCATCTCGCCGGAGAAACGTTTCTCCGGCTGCTAATGACGAGGAGCAGCGCATCATGTCGGCTGTCGATATCTTATCCGAAACCGCAGTGGAAGTGCGCGATGCTCTGCCCGACGACGTGCACGCTATTGCCGCTATTTACGCCTGGCATGTGCTTCACGGGCGTGCATCGTTCGAGGAAGTCCCCCCAACGATTGATGAAATGCGCGATCGCCTGAAGAGCGTCACCGCACACGGTTTACCGTGGCTGGTTGCGCTGTACCAGGGGATCGTCGTCGGTTATTGCTATGCAACGCCGTATCGCCCTCGTCCTGCCTACCGCTATACCCTTGAAGAGTCGATTTATGTCGATGCCAGCGCCACCGGACGCGGCTTCGGTACGGCGTTAATGGATGCGCTGATCGCGCGCTGTGAACAGGGCCAGTGGCGGCAGATAATTGCCGTGGTCGGTGACGGGAACAATAACTCGGGTTCGCTACGACTGCATAAGAAACACGGCTTTGAAGTGGTCGGTCAGTTGCGCAGCGTCGGCTACAAGAAAGGCGACTGGCGGGATACGCTGATTATGCAGCGCCCCCTCAACGACGGTGACTGGACGCTGCCTGAGTAACGCGCATCCTCCCTCCCGGCGGCGCGTTCCGGGCCTGTTTCACTGCCGTTGCAGGCCGGGTAACACAACACCGCCACCCGGCACCGTCAAACCACTCAATCGTTTTGCGCGGTCGCCATCTGTTCCGCTTTCTGCTTTTTATAGCTCAGCGCCGCAGCTGGCACGGGCTGGACTTTACCGGTCTCAATCCAGGTCCGCAGACGGCTGGCATCCGCAAAGTGGGTATATTTGCCAAACGCATCCATCACCACCAGCGCCACCGGTTTGCCGTTAAACACGGTGCGCATCACCAGGCAGTGCCCGGCGGCGTTGGTAAAACCGGTTTTGGTTAACTGGATATTCCAGTTATCGCGGTAGACCAGATGGTTGGTATTGCGAAACGGCAGCGTATAGGCCGGATTACTGAAGGTTGCCATCTCTTCGCGGGTGGTGCTGAGCTGGCCAATCAGCGGGTACTGTTTGCTGGCAATCAGCAGCCGGGTTAAATCCCGCGCCGTCGAGACGTTATGAATCGACAGGCCGGTAGGCTCCACGTAGCGGGTATGGGTCATACCCAGCGCTTTGGCTTTCGCATTCATTGCACGAATGAATGCATCATATCCGCCAGGATAGTGATGCGCGAGGCTAGCCGCCGCGCGGTTTTCTGACGACATCAGCGCCAGCAGCAGCATGTCCTTACGGCTGATTTCGCTGTTGAGACGCACGCGGGAATAGACCCCTTTCATCTCCGGCGTATGGCTGATGTCCACTTTCAGCTTTTCATCCAGAGGCAGCCGTGCGTCAAGCACCACCATCGCGGTCATTAATTTGGTAATCGAGGCTATCGGGCGCACCAGATCCGGATGGCTGGCGTAGATCACTTTGTTGGTGTTCAGGTCAACAATCATTGCGCTGCCGGAGGCGATTTGCGGCTGCGCGGCGGTCGCTGCCACGGGGGTTTTAGCGAACGTCGGCGCGGCAATCGCTCCGCCCAGGATCAGCGCAAGGCTAAGTAATGAAACTCGGAATTTCAGCATGGTGAGACTTCTGATAATTATTCACGCACGTAATGACGTACACTGCCTGCATTGACGGATAAACGCAGGCTGGCTCCGGCATCATAGCGACCACCGTGCAATGTCGCCAGCGGAGAATCGTGAACAGATGCTGCATTGCTGGCATTTACGCCAGCAATGCATTGTGCTTAAAAGAGACGGTATCCATAACCCCAAAGAATAACCGTCAGCGCCAGTAACGCCTCCAGTAACAGCACGCCGATGGCGAGCGTCGAACTGGAGAAGCTCAGGCCCTCTTCTTTATTGATATTCAGGAAGGTGGGCACGCCCAGATACAGCAGATAACCGGTGTAAAAGAGCGCGATAGTACCGATCAGCGCGCACAGCCAGACCAGTGGATAGAGCGCGACAATACCGCTTAAGAACAGCGGGGTCGCGACATATCCGGCGAAGACCATACAATGCGCCAGGGAGGGACGTTGCGGGTAGTTACGTGCCATCCAGTGAATGACGCGCCCCATCATCGCGACCCCCGCCAGCATCAGACCATAGAAAAGGATGGCAAGATAGAGCCCGGTAAACCACGAGAGCTGAACCACGGCACCGTTGCCAAAGTTCCAGCCGATTTGGGTAGTGCCAATAAACGCGCATATCACCGGTATTGCCGCCATCAGCAGAACATGGTGGGTATAGTGATGCGCGACCGTTTCATTCTCGTTTCTGATCACATGCATTTCACGATCGGGATGGGAGAAAAGTCCCCAGACATGGTTCATAACGCCCCCTTGTTGTCGGCCCGTCAGCGATAGCTTAATTATAATGCACGGTTTCGATTATTTTATAACCAGCGTTAAAAATGCCTGCACGCCAGAGTTTCATTCATTGCGCCGTTATTGATTCAGGAGGTATATGATTAAAGCAGTCATTCTCAGGGAGACTACGCTTAGGTTATGGATATCAATAGTCTTATTGAACAGTATGGGTATGCCGCGCTGGTGATCGGCAGCGTGGCGGAGGGCGAAACCATCACCCTGCTTGGCGGCGTCGCCGCGCATCAGGGACTGCTGCGTTTCCCGCTGGTGGTCGCCGCCGTGGCGCTGGGCGGAATGATTGGCGATCAGCTTCTTTATTTTCTTGGCCTGCGTTTTGGTCCCGCGCTGCTAAAGCGCCTGTCAAAACACCGCAACAAAATTCGACGGGCGCAGCGGCTTATCCAGCGCCACCCCTATCTGTTTGTTATTGGTACTCGCTTTATGTATGGCTTTCGGATTATCGGCCCCATACTGATTGGCGCCAGCCGCTTGCCGCCGAAAATCTTTTTACCGCTGAATATCCTCGGCGCTATCGCCTGGGCGCTGATCTTTACCACGCTGGGATACCTTGGCGGCGAAGTGATGGGTCCGTGGTTACACAACCTGGACCAGCACCTGAAGCACTGGGCCTGGTTAATGCTGGTGGTTGTGCTGGTGGTTGCAGCCAGGCTGTGGCTGAAACGGCGGGAAAAAAAGCGTGGAGAGGAGTAACGCCCGCCTCTCTCACTGCTCTGGCGGCCTGAACTGCGGGTTCACCAGCATAAATCCGCCGTCGACGATAAACGATTGTCCTGTGGTATAACTGGCGTCACTGTCGCACAGCCAGGCGACGAGGCTGGCTATTTCTTTAGTATGTCCGGGCCTTGCCAGAGGCACGGCAGGTAACGATCCCTCTTTGACTGCGGTATCGTCCATGTCATTCATGGGGGTGGCTATCGCGCCGGGCGCAACGGCGTTGACCAGAATATTGTGCACCGCCAGTTCCAGCGCCATCGATTGTGTTAACCCACCCAGCGCATGCTTGGCGGCCGTGTAGGCGCTGGCATCGGGTAGCGGCGTGTGTTCATGAACCGAAGTGATATTGACAATGCGTCCGCCCTGCCCCTGCCGCACCATCTGTCGTGCCGCAATTTGTGAACAAAGAAAAGCGCCGTCGACGTCAACGGTAAAAATGCTCCGCCAGTCGTTAAAGTCCATATCCAGAAAGGGGGCTTTGCTCATCGTACCGGCGTTGTTGACCAACACATCGAGCCGGCCGAAACGTTCAATAAGCGTTGCAATCGCCTTTGCGCCTTCAGGTAATGTGCTCAGATCGAGCTGAATGGATTCGCTTCGACAACCCAGCGCGTCTATCTCGCGACATGTCTCTTGCGCCCCCTTTTCATCAGAATGCCAGGTAACACCCACATCAAATCCACGCTGAGCCAGCATTAACGCTGTGGTTTGACCAATCCCGGAATCGGATGCCGTGACAATAGCGACTCGGTTCATACTCCCCCCTGAAAATCATCAAAGAGATAAGTATAGATAAGGGCATTGTTTACGCTCTGCGAACCCGCTATCTGGCGTATACAGCGCCGCGTTAAGCGCGGGAGGGTTATTTCGCGTGAATCACACGTGCAATATCGGCTGACGTTTGTAACGCACGGATCTCCTGAAATAATTCCAGTGCCTCGCTGTACTCTTTACGCAAATAACTGAGCCACTGCTTGATACGGGCCACATGATACAGCCCGGTGTCACCCTGCTTCTCCAGACGACTGTATTTCTGCAGCAGGGCCACCACTTCAGGCCATGGCATCCGCGGTGCGTTATATTTCACCACCCGGCTGAGGTTTGGCACATTCAGCGCGCCACGGCCAATCATCACCGCATCGCAGCCGCTCTCCTTAAGGCAGGCCTGCGCGCTGGCGTAATCCCAGATCTCGCCGTTGGCAATCACGGGGATCACGAGCCGTTTGCGGATCTCACCAATCGCCTGCCAGTTAATCCGCTCCGCTTTATAGCCATCCTCTTTCGTCCGACCGTGAACCACCAGCTCCGTGGCCCCGGCCTGCTGTACCGCGTCGGCGATTTCAAATTGCCGCGCGTCGCTGTCCCAGCCCAGACGGACCTTCACCGTCACCGGCAGATGCGATGGCACGGCGTCACGCATGGCTTTTGCACCGCGATAAATCAGCTCAGGATCTTTCAGCAGAGTCGCCCCGCCGCCGCTGCCGTTGACCAGCTTCGACGGACAACCGCAGTTGAGATCGACGCCATACGATCCCAGCGCCACCGCCCGGGCGGCATTTTCCGCCAGCCATTGCGGGTACTGGCCGAGCAGCTGGACCCGCACCAGAGTACCGGAAGGCGTCCGGCTTTGATGCAGCAGCTCCGGACAAAGCCTGTAGAACGATTTTACCGGCAACAGCATATCGACCACGCGCAAAAACTCGGTCA
This sequence comes from Pseudomonadota bacterium, assembly GCA_023425455.1. GTDB lineage: Bacteria > Pseudomonadota > Gammaproteobacteria > Enterobacterales > Enterobacteriaceae > Enterobacter. Next base: position 5,981 of record JAFACP010000283.1, read on the forward strand.
CGCAGAGATCGTAATCATTTACCTCAGTCAGAAGCTCACGCACCAGCGAGTCGAGCACGCCTTCCATTGGGGCCAGTAAAACACGCATGCAAAGTACCTGTGAAAAAAGACGCGCTATGGTAGCCGCTCTCCCGCCCGCAGGAAAGCCCGAACATCACGCCACGCTCGTCTCTTCCGGACGCAGCGTTAATACCTCGAAGCCATCGGCCGTCACGGCGACAGTATGCTCCCACTGCGCCGACAGTTTTTTATCCCGGGTGACGACCGTCCAGCCATCTTTTTTGGTTTTGATCCGACTGTCGCCCTGGTTGACCATTGGCTCAATAGTAAAGACCATGCCTTGCTGCAGAATCGCGCCCTCGCCCGGTTTGCCATAGTGCAGCACCTGCGGCTCTTCGTGCATCTCTTTGCCCACGCCGTGACCACAATATTCGCGCACCACGCTGTAGCCCTGGCGTTCAACCCAGCTCTGGATCGCATGGCCAATATCGCCAAGCGTCGCACCGGGCCTTACCACCTTAATGCCCTGCCACATCGCCTCATAGGTTTGCTTCACCAGCCTGCGCGCGAGCGGAGATACCTCGCCAATCAGGTACATTTTGCTGGAATCGGCAATCAGGCCCTCTTTTTCGAGGGTAATATCCACATTCACAATCGCGCCGGATTTCAGATGTTCCGACGCCTTCGGCATGCCGTGGCACACCACCTCATTAATAGAGGTATTGAGGACATAGGGAAAATCATACTGCCCTTTACTCGCCGGACGAGCGTGCAGCTGGTTGACAATAAAGTCCTCTACCCGATTGTTGATAGCCATGGTGGTGACCCCGGGTGCAATAAAGTCGTCCAGCATCGTAAACACCGAGGCCAGTAGCTTGCCCGCCTGCCGCTGTCGGGCCAGTTCGTCGGCTGTCTTAATGATTATTGACGGCATTGATCACCTCCAGCAGACGGTCGGATGCGGATTTCAGCATCATCATTTTAATCTGTTGATGGTTCAGATCCGGGTAAAGTTCACTGAGCATGCCCAGGCGGATCCAGTATTCGGCCTGCGCGTTAACCGAGCGCGACATCGCCTTGCTGGCATCCCGGATATCATCGTGCAGCAGGTCGGAGATTTTAACGATTCCCATTTATATATTCCGTAACGATTCATATATAAAACGTATAATCTCATTTCAGCGACGCGCTGTCCATTTGTGGAAATGCCCGACGTTCCGTCAGGGAATGTCTGGTATGCTCAAAATTCATGATGTGATCCGTGGCACATTCCAGGGTTTAATTGTATGATGAATACGTTTCTTCAAGGACTATCACCATGAGCAATGCTGTGAACACTGTCTGGCAATATCTGCGCGCCTTTGTCCTGATTTATGCCTGCTTATACGCCGGGATTTTCATCGCCTCCCTGCTGCCAATTACCATCCCCGGAAGCATTATCGGGATGCTGATCCTGTTTGTGCTGCTGGCGCTGCAAATTCTGCCTGCGAAGTGGGTCAACCCTGGCTGCTTCGTCCTCATCCGCTATATGGCGCTGCTGTTCGTCCCTATCGGCGTCGGCGTGATGCAATATTACGATCTGCTGAAAGCCGAATTTGGCCCGATTGTGGTTTCCTGCGCGGTCAGCACGCTGGTGGTTTTCCTTGTTGTAAGCTGGAGTTCCCATCTGGTGCATGGCGAACGTAAGGTGGTTGGTCAGAAAGGAACTAAACAATGATGGCGAATATCTGGTGGTCACTGCCGTTAACGCTGGCCGTATTTTTTGCCGCCCGTAAGCTTGCCGTACGCTTTAAAATGCCGTTACTCAACCCGCTTCTGGTGGCCATGGTGGTGATTATCCCCTTCCTGCTGCTGACGGGCATTTCCTATGAACGCTATTTTGCCGGCAGCAAAATCCTTAACGATCTGCTGCAGCCCGCCGTTGTCGCGCTGGCGTTTCCGCTTTACGAGCAGCTGCACCAGATCCGCGCGCGCTGGAAATCGATCATTACTATCTGTTTTATCGGTAGCCTGGTGGCGATGATCACCGGCACCTCGGTTGCCCTGCTGATGGGGGCATCGCCACAGATTGCCGCCTCCATCCTGCCAAAATCGGTGACCACGCCAATCGCCATGGCGGTCGGCGGCAGCATTGGCGGTATACCGGCCATCAGCGCGGTATGCGTGATTTTTGTCGGGATTCTTGGCGCGGTGTTTGGTCACACATTGTTGAATGCGATGCGCATTCACACCAAAGCGGCGCGCGGCCTGGCCATGGGCACCGCCTCGCACGCGCTCGGTACGGCCCGCTGCGCGGAGCTGGACTATCAGGAAGGGGCGTTTAGCTCGCTGGCGCTGGTGATCTGCGGCATCATCACCTCACTGATTGCGCCCTTTGTTTTCCCGCTTATTCTGGCGGTTATGGGTTAAAATTTGCGATGCGTCGCGCAAATTTAATTTTGATTTCATAAGTTGCATAAATAATGAGATTTGGATCACATATAAAGCCCTGTCGGCTCCGTACACTACCGATCCATTAACCTTTATGAGGCAACGCCATGCATTCACGTTTTCAAGCGCCTTTCTCCGGGCTTGCAGAGAATTTGCAATCAGCCCTGGCCCCGATTCTGGCAGATGCGCATTTCCCCGCCCTGCTGACGGCGGAGCAGGTCACGACCCTGCAGCAGGCAACCGGACTGGACGAAGACGCGCTGGCATTTGCGCTGCTGCCGCTGGCTGCCGCCTGCGCGCGCGCCGATCTCTCCCACTTTAACGTTGGCGCCATCGCCCGCGGCCTGAGCGGAACCTGGTACTTCGGCGGGAACATGGAGTTTCTCGGCGCAACCATGCAGCAGACCGTCCATGCGGAACAGAGCGCCATCAGCCACGCCTGGCTGCGCGGTGAAACAGCCCTCAGCGCGATTACCGTGAACTACACCCCGTGCGACCACTGCCGCCAGTTTATGAACGAGCTCAACAGCGGGCTGCAGCTGCGGATTAATCTGCCGGGCCGGGCGCCGCATACGCTCGGTGACTACCTGCCAGATGCCTTCGGCCCGAAAGATCTCGGGATCAAAACCCTGCTGATGGACGCCCAGGATCACGGTTTTGCCATGAGCGGAGACGCGCTGAGCGAAGCGGCGATCCGTGCCGCCAATAAGAGCCATACGCCATACAGCAAATCGCCAGCCGGCGTTGCGCTGCAGTGCCGTGACGGCCGTATCTTCAGCGGAAGTTACGCGGAAAACGCCGCCTTTAACCCCACCCTACCGCCTCTGCAGGGTGCGCTGAACCTGCTGAGTCTGAACGGATACGACTACCCGGACATCCAGCGTGCGGTCCTCGCCGAGAAAGCCGATGCGCCGCTCATTCAGTGGGATGCCACCGCCGCCACGCTGAAAGCGCTGGGTTGCACCAACACCGGGCGCGTCGTGCTTGCCTGAGCCATCGGGCGGACAGAAATGTCCGCCCGATGATGAAAAACCCCTCAGTTGATTCGCTGTTTCTTGCTCTTACCCTGTCGGTAAAGTAGCCTGAGTAAACTTTCATCCACCGAACGAGCCATCTTCATGTTAAAGCGCGTGTTTTACAGCCTGTCTGTCCTGGTCGGCATACTGCTGTTGACGGTGCTTGGCCTCGACCGCTGGATGAGCTGGAAAACGGCGCCCTACATCTTTGATGACCTTCAGGATCTTCCCTATCGCCAGGTAGGCGTGGTGCTTGGCACCGCAAAATACTACCGTACCGGCGTCATTAATCAGTACTACCGCTACCGTATTCAGGGGGCCTTAAACGCCTATAACAGCGGTAAAGTCAATTACCTGCTGTTAAGCGGTGATAACGCGCTTCAGAGCTATAACGAGCCGGTGACGATGCGTAAAGATCTCATTGCCGCAGGCGTCGACCCGGCCGATATCGTGCTCGACTACGCCGGTTTCCGCACCCTTGACTCGATTGTGCGCACCCGCAAGGTCTTCGATACCAACGATTTCATCATCATCACCCAGCGCTTCCACTGCGAGCGCGCGCTGTTTATCGCCCTGCATATGGGGATTCAGGCCCAGTGCTATGCCGTGCCGTCGCCAAAAGATATGTTAAGCGTGCGCGTCCGCGAGTTCGGCGCCCGCTTTAGCGCGCTGGCTGATCTGTATCTCTTTAAACGTGAACCGCGTTTTTTAGGCCCGCTGGTGCCCATCCCGGCGATGCATGAAGTGCCGGAAGACGCGCAGGGTTACCCGGCGGTGACGCCGGAGCAACTACTGGATATGCAGAAGAAGAGATAAATCTTGCTGGGCCACCTGCGGTGATGCCACGCATATCCTCCAGCGCCGTCCATATGATGCCCCCTCCTGTGGCCTCCAGGACATCTGTGATGTATTGATTAATACGGCCTTCACCGGCACACCGTTTTGCCGAATGTCGCTGCGCTGAGTGGCGACAACACCGCCAGACGCATCGCAAAAAAGCGGGAGCATCAGCGCGGAAATCCGCAAGCCCTGCGGATAACAAAACGCCCCCGGCCAGTAAAGCCGGGGGCGTTAACAAGATCAACTCCGCTCGCCATGCCGCTTCAGTTAACTGAACGACATGGCACCTGCAGCGGGTTTTTTGATTATCCTGAAACTTATTTCTTACGTGCGTATTTCAGCGAATCCAGCGCCACCGCGAAGATAATGATTGCGCCTTTAATGATGTACTGCCAGTACGGGTTAACGCCGATATAGGTCAGACCGTAGTTAATGACCGTAAAGATAATCACACCGGTCACCACCCCTACAACCGTACCGACCCCGCCGCTGAAGGAGACGCCGCCCACCACGCAGGCGGCAATGGCATCCAGTTCATACATAAAGCCGAGGTTGTTGGTTGCCGAGCCGATACGGCCTGCTTCCAGCATCCCGCCGAAGGCGTAGAACATACCGGACAGGGCGTAGATCATCAGCAGGTTCAGGGCAACGTTCACGCCGGAGACTTTTGCCGCTTCCGGGTTACCGCCGATAGCAAAGATGTTTTTGCCAAAACGGGTTTTATTCCACAGGATCCAGACAAACACCACCGCAATCAGGGCATAGAAGGTGATATACGACAGGCGGAAACTCCCCATCGCCACAAACCCCTGCGTGAAGTTTGAGAAGCCGCTGTCAAAACCGGAAATCGGAGAGGCGCCGACAAAGTCGTAGTACAGGGAGTTAATACCGTAAACGATGATCATCGTACCCAGGGTGGTGATAAACGGCGTCACGTTCAGGTAGGCGATGATAATCCCGTTAATCAGGCCAATCACCGCGCCGATGGCGCAGACAATCAGGATCACCACGAAAATCGGCATGGTTGCCATTTCCGGGAACACCTTGTTGGCGTTTTCCATCGACTGCAGCAGGGTTGCCGCAATAACCGCCGCCAGGCCAACCTGCCGACCTGCGGAAAGGTCAGTCCCCTGGGTGACGATCAGCCCCGCCACGCCCAGCGCGATGATAATACGTACCGAAGACTGGGTCAGAATGTTACTCAGGTTCAGCAGACTTAAGAACGTAGGATCCTGGAAAATAATGATTGCCAGTAACACTAAAAGAACAACGTAAATACCGCCTTCTTTCAGATAAGTGAGAAAACTTTTTTTATTTAACGCACTCATGAGGAGCCCCTGATCTTAAAGGTGCAAAGACGCAAGACGTAAAATTTCGTTTTGCGTTGTCGTTTTGGTGTCAACAATACCGGCAACGAGACCATTGCTCATAACCAGAATACGATCTGTGATCCCTAACAATTCCGGCATTTCGGAAGAAATAATAATAATCCCTTTATTCTTTTTGGCCAGTTCAGCAATCAGCTGATAAATTTCAAACTTAGCACCTACATCGATACCACGGGTTGGTTCATCCAGCATCAGAATTTCTGGCTGGGTTAATAGCCAGCGACCGATAATGACTTTCTGCTGGTTACCACCGGAGAGAGAACCGATTTGAGTCCGGTGCCCTGGCGTTTTTACGCGCATCGAGTCAATAACCCACTGGGTATCACTCTTCATCCGCGAATTATCCAGCAGACCGACCTTATTTTTATAATTTCTGATATTAGAAATTAACGAGTTAAAATTAATATCCAGATACGCGTAGATACCGGTGGAGCGGCGCTCTTCGGTAACCAGCGCAAAACCATGGTTAATGGCTTCGTTAGCGTTATGGTTATTAATTTTCTTTCCGTGCAGGGTGATGGTACCGTCAGATTTTTCGCGAATACCAAACAACGTTTCCACGATGTCGGTACGCTTTGCCCCCACCAGACCTGCAATACCGAGGATTTCACCTTTGTGCAGATCGAAAGAGACGTCACGAATCGACGGCTGACGCAGCGAGGTCAGGTTACGCACCTCAAGGATCACTTCCCCAGGCTTATTCTCCCGATCCGGGAAGCGCTGGTTCAGCGAACGGCCAACCATCATGGCGATGATCTTGTCCATATCCAGCCCTTCCAGCGGCTGGGTGGCAATCCACTGGCCGTCACGCAGGATGGTAATTTCATCACACAGCTGGAAGATCTCTTCCATCTTATGCGAAATATAGACGATACCGCAGCCGCGCTCTTTCAGCTTACGAATAATGGTAAAAAGGTGGTTAACCTCTTTTTCCGTTAATGATGATGTCGGTTCATCCATGATGACGATTTTCGCATCATAAGAGAACGCTTTTGCAATTTCGATCATCTGCATCTGCGATACGGATAATGTTCCGACGCGGGCGCGGGGATCAATATCAATATCCAGCTCATCGAAAATAGCTTTGGTGTCGCGATACATTTTATCCTGATCGACAAAGACACCTTTGGTTGGATAACGCCCCAACCACATATTGTCCATAACGGAACGTTGCAGTACCAGGTTTAATTCCTGGTGAACCATTGAGATACCGTTTTCCAGTGCTTCTTTAGCTGAATGGAAATCGATCTCTTTCCCCTGAAAAAGTATGCTGCCAGAATCTTTTTGATAGATCCCAAAAAGACATTTTAATAACGTTGATTTCCCTGCACCGTTCTCGCCCATTAATGCATGAATAGAATGAGGACGAACTTTTAAATTAACATTATCGAGTGCCTTAACACCGGGAAAAGACTTGTTGATACCGCTCATTTCCAACAAGTATTCACCGGACGACTGAGTAGTTGTGCTGACCATAATTATACCTTGTTGGCCTCGCATATCGCGTTATAAATGGGCGCAATAAATTGCGCCCAGTGGAGACAGGTCTAATAACTTACTTACCGATAAACTCAGCCAGGTTGGACTGGTCTACGCCCACGTAAGGAACGCGAACGATTTTGTTGTCGATTTTCCAGCTGGTGCCTTCTGCAGGCGCTTTACCGTCGGCCAGGTTTTTCGCCAGATCGAAGGTTGCTTTCGCCTGGTTGTTGGCATCGTTCAGAACAGTACCGGCCATTGCGCCAGATTTAACCAGCGCCAGCGCTTCTGGCAGCGCATCCACGCCGAACACAGGAATGGACGATTTGATGTGCGCTTTCAGGGCTTCAACCGCCCCCATTGCCATCGCATCGTTGTTGGCGATAACCACTTCAATTTTGTTGGCGTTCGGGCCGGACAGCCACGCATCCATCTTATCTTTCGCCTGTGCGGTATCCCACATTGCGGTATCTAACGCCAGCTGCTGCGTTTTGATGCCTTTATCGTTCAGCTCTTTGATAACGTAGGTGGTACGCGCTTCAGCATCCGGGTGGCCTGGCTCGCCTTTCAGCAGAACAAACTGGATCTGACCGTCTTTGTTCAGGTCCCAGTTCGGGTTGGCCGCCCAGTGTTTAGCGATCAGATCGCCCTGGATGATACCGGACTCTTTCGAGTCAGTCCCGACGTAATACGCTTTGTCATAGCTGTCCAGCGCTTTACGGGAAGGTTCTTTGTTGAAGAAGACGATTGGCACATTCTGGCCGCGCGCTTTCGCGATGACCGTGCCTGCCGCTGCCGGGTCAACCAGGTTGATTGCCAGTGCTTTCACGCCTTTTGCCAGCAGAACGTCGATCTGATCGTTCTGTTTGGACTGGTCATTCTGGGAGTCATTCATCAGCAGCTGAACGTCTGGTGCCGCTGTAGCATCTTTCTCGATAGCTTTACGCACAACCGACATGAAGTTGTCGTCGTATTTATAGATAGTCACACCAATACGGGTATCCGCAGCGTGCGCTGCTGCACCAAAAAGCATGCTTGCCATAACAGCAGACAGGGTCAACACCTTCTTATTCATGGTATCTCCGGTTTTTTTATGCAGGGTAGTTCTTGTGAATAACGGACGGCGGGCAGATGTTAATAAAACGTTACTGACAGCCGAAGTTCACTTATAAAATTTCTATCTTCCGTGTTCGGTAACGCTCCAGAAATGCGTTTTATTGGTGGTTTACGGCACATTGGCTAAAGTAAAAGCGATTAATCACCGTTACATAGCGTTTCAGCCCGTAAAACGCTGACATCATAGTCAGCGCCTTGTTAAGATACTGTGAATTTACTCACAGATTGAAAACGGTTACATCACCTGATGTAATCAGTTAGTGATCGGAACCACAATTTGCCTGCCGGAGACGGAATGCCGACGCACTAAAGTGGGCATGAAACAGTGTGTTGCGCCGGGATCGAGCAGCCCCGCCGCCCCCTGTAACGCCAGCTCTGTCGCCAGCTTTGCCATCGAGGCAATCGGATAACGTACCGTCGTAAGCTGCGGGTCGGTGTAACGGGCAATCGGGATGTCATCGAAGCCGATCAGCGACAGATGCTGCGGCACGACAATGCCGTTGTCTTTGAGCGCGGTAAGCGCCCCGGCGGCCATATTGTCGTTGTAGGTAAACACGGCCGTCAGCTGCAGGTTTCTGCCCAGCAGCTCCACCATCGCGGCTTCCCCGCCCTGCATATCCGGCGTACCGGTCCCCACCCAGCTTTCAGAAGTGATGATACCGTGCTCCTTCAGGGCGTTTTGCCACCCTTCCCGGCGCAGATCGTCATCTTCAATATGGTGGCTGGAGGCCAGATAGCCGATGCGCTGATGGCCGTTGTTAATCAACATGCGGGTTGCCATCATCGCGCCGCTGACGTTATCCAGCCCGACGCAGCGGTGGGCGTAGCCCGGCACAACGCGGTTGATCAGCACCATGCCCGGGATCTGCTCCATAAACCCGGCGAGCTCTTCATCGCTCAGGGCTTTTGAATGGACAATCAGGGCGTTACATCGCTGACGAATCAGCACCTCAATGGCGTGACGCTCCTTTTCCGCCTCGTGATAGCTGTTGCCGATCAGCACATACTTTTGGTGCTGCTGGGCAACGACATCCACCGCTTTCACCAGCGCGCCAAAAAACGCATCTGACACATCCATGACCACCACGCCAATGGTATCGCTGACCTGGGTCGCTAACGCCTGGGCGTTGGCATTGGGCCGGTATCCCAGTTGGGTCACCGCTTTCATTACGGTTTCACGGGTTTCAGGGCTGACCAGCGCGCTGTTGTTCAGCACGCGGGAAACGGTAGCAACAGAAACGCCCGCCAGACGGGCGACGTCACGGATGGTGATCATGTTCACCACCCTTTGAAGGATTGCAGCAACTCACAGACACCCCCTGTGTTTAGCAAGGAGGCTATTCTGGCAGCGAGAGGGCGCGGACTACGTGAAGAAGGTCACACAGATGAAAACGGTTACATCCATTTTGTTAACGATTGTGATCCAGATCGTTATCTGGATGTGTTACTCAATGATGTACCCGACGCAATCGCGGTCAAGCGCCGCCAGATCCACTCCAGCGGCCCCTGGCGGAAATAGCGCAGCCAGAGCAGGGAAAAGAGCACGTTCACCAGCCAGACAGGAGGAACGAACAGCAGCAGCGTGACGCGGTCGTATCGCATAAACAGACCGAAATGATAGAACAGCGTGGTGCAAATCAGGGTCTGCAGAAGGTAATTACTGAGCGCCATCCGCCCGACGCAGGCAACCGCACTCACCAGCCACAGGCGGCAAAGCTGCGGCCAAAAGCCGTAGATCAGCGCGGCATAACCGATGGTCTGGAACGGGGCGCTGAGCTCACGCGGCACCTGCAGCAGAAACGCGCACCAGCGATAATCCCAGTGGAGAGACCACTGCGCGACAATCGCCGGGAGGTTTATCAGCATCCCCAGCAGAATCAGCCCTGCCCCGGTGCGTCGATAGTGGCGCAGGCTGAACTCGCCCTTCAGCCAGCCGGTGCGCATCAGCGAGGCCCCCATCAGCATCATGCCCGCCAGCTGCCAGCCGTACTGCGCCCCCAGCGCAAGCAGGTTATCACCCAGCATATCCGCGCGGTTGGCGATCGCCTCCGCGCCGCCTTTGAACTTCCAGAACTGCTCATACTGAAGGCTCGCCGCATCCGGCACCCAGGAACGGTTAGGCGCATCACCGGAGATCAGCCCCAACAGCAGCAGTACGCCGAGCCCCATGATATACAGCATCACCCCGGTATTAAACAGGCTCCGGACGCTTTGGGCATCGCGGATCATCCGCCAGCAGATCAGCCCCACAAGGCCATAGGCCAGCAGGATATCGCCGTCCCAGAAAAACAGACCATGGATAAAACCGAGGATCACCAGCAGGGTCAGACGGGCCTGGATCCAGCGCGTTCCCCGCTTTAACAGCAGCTGCAGACCCGCACCAAACAGCAGCGCGAAGAGGGTAAGAAATTTCACCTGGGCAAAGAGATCCAGAACCGCCCAGCTCCGGGCATCGCTGCGGGTAATATCGCCGTACCATGCGGGGTTCAGGTAAGCCGCCTTCGGCAGGCCAAAGGCGCTGATATTCAGCAGCAGGATACCGAGAATGGCGACGCCGCGAACAAAATCGAGCGTGACGTTTCGCTCCATATCCCCTGCCCTGTTCAGTTAGTTATGGTGGCGCACGGCGCGCAGGAACTCCTGGCGAGTGTTCTGGCTGGATTTGAACAGACCGCCGAGCGAGGTCGTGGTGGTTGCACTGGTCGCATCACGCACGCCTCGGGCCTTAACGCAGTAGTGAACCGCGTCGATCGACACCGCCACGTTGTTGGTGCCAAGCAGCGTCTGCAGCGCGGTCAGGATCTGCTGCGTCAGACGCTCCTGCACCTGCGGGCGCTGCGCGAAGAACTGTACGATACGGTTGATTTTGGACAGGCCAATCACCGTATCTTTTGGAATATAGGCGACCGTCGCCTTACCATCGATCGTCACGAAGTGATGTTCGCAGGTGCTGGTCAGCGTAATATCGCGCACCGTCACCATCTCATCGACCTTCATCTTATTTTCGATGACCGTAATTTTCGGGAAGTTGGCGTAGTCGAGGCCAGAGAAAATTTCATCGACGTACATCTTGGCGATGCGGTGCGGCGTCTCCATCAGACTGTCATCGCTCAGATCGAGATTCAGCAACTGCATAATCTCGGTCATATGCCCTGAAATCAGACGCTTACGGGTTTCATTGTCCATATCCTGAACCGGCGGACGCAGCGGCGTTTCCAGCCCGCGTGCCACCAGGGCTTCATGGACCAGGGCCGCTTCTTTACTGAGTGATGACATGTTTTTCTCCTGCAGGTGTGGCTGTCTTTTGCCCTCGTCGTGGCAAAAGTGTGCGCTCATTGTGCGTGAGGCGGCGCACATAATCCAGTATTGACGACGATAATTATTGCAATTGCTGATGCCTTTCGGCCTGACGGTTCCAGACTAACGCCCCGCCGACAAACAGCGCCAGGCCAGCCAGCCCCAGCGCAGGCTCCAGCCGGTGCGTAAGCCAGGTCGACAGGGCCGAAGTGACAGGGCCAACCAGCTGCCCGATAGCGTAGCCGGTTGTCAGTAACCCCGCCATATAGCGCGTATGGTTCGGCGCCAGCTCACGGCCGTACAGCAGGGAGAGCTGAACCGCGCACAAGAATCCGCCGCCCACCAGCAGGCCGCCGGTCAGCAGCCCGCCAACCCCCGGCAGCAGCCAGGCCGCAATAACCCCGGCCCCCTGCAGCCACAAAACAACCGCCAGTCGACGATGAGACGAGGAGAAGTGGCGCAGCGCAATGCTGAGGGCAATCCCCAGCACAGAAGCAGCACCGAATATCGGCCAGACAAATTGCGCGAACACGCTGCCCGGGAAACGTACCGCCGCCATTTGCGAAAGAAACGTTGCCGGGAGAATATAGCCGAATCCCGCCAGGCTGTAGCTCCAGAGCAGCCGACGGAGATCTGGCGTCAGGGTAAGCGGTTCTGGCGCATTGCCCGGACGGTGAAGCTGCCCGGAACGGGGCAGATAACGCGCCACCAGGGCGATCAACACCAGCGCCAGCACGCCATAAATTTGCCAGGCGGCGTCAGCGGGCAGCGCCTTTGTCTGGATATAGACCGCCAGCAGGCCGCTCAGGGCAATCCCCGCGCCGGGGCCGGCGAAAACGGCGGCGCTCAGGCCGGGTTTTCCCAGCTGTCCCAGCCTTTCATTGGTCCAGGCCGCAATCAGCACCATCGACCAGCCGCTCATACAGCCAATCACAAAACGCAACAGCCCGTGGATAAGCGCATTATCGGCAGCGGCCGAGAGCAGAGTCAGCGCAACCGCACCGCAGACCCCCAGCCACAGCCGGATCTCAACGAAACGATGCGCGCGCATCGCATCCCAGGCACCGAGCAGATACCCCAGATAGTTCATCGCCGCCACCAGACCCGCGCTGGTCAGCGTGAGCTGCCCGGCCGCTATCATCAGCGGAACCTGAGGCGTAAAGGCGAAGCGCCCTATTCCCATCGCCACCACCAGAACCACAAACCCGCTGAGCGCGATACGCAGCGCCATGCCTCACCCCAATTGTTAAAAATAAGTTAATTTATGATGCAGCATCTCGTCGCCGGGCGAAAGTGAAAGTTACTCACAGGTAAATGAAAACGCTGTATTATGGGCCGAATGACGATTCCCCTGGCATAAGGAGCCCTGCATGGAACTGCTCGAAGAGCACCGTTGTTTTGAAGGCCGGCAGCAGCGCTGGCGACACGACTCCGCCGTGCTGAACTGCGCCATGACGTTCAGTATTTTCCTGCCACCCGTGCAAAGCGGGAGCAAACCCCCCGTGCTGTACTGGCTTTCCGGTTTAACCTGCAACGACGAGAATTTCACCACCAAAGCGGGCGCGCAGCGCATTGCGGCGGAGCTGGGTATTGCGCTGGTCATGCCGGACACCAGCCCACGCGGTGAGGCGGTCGCCGACGACGCCGGGTACGATCTGGGCCAGGGTGCCGGATTCTATCTGAACGCCACCCAGCAGCCCTGGGCAAGCCATTACCGGATGTATGATTACCTTCGCGACGAGCTGCCGGCCCTGATTCAGGCACAGTTTGGGGTTAGCGAGCGCTGTGCGATCAGCGGCCACTCAATGGGCGGCCACGGGGCGCTGATCATGGCGCTGAAAAACCCGGGAAAATACGTCAGCGTGTCGGCTTTTGCGCCGATCGTAAACCCGACGTCGGTCCCCTGGGGACAAAAAGCCTTTAGCCATTACCTGGGCGAAGACCCTGAACAGTGGCGCGAATGGGATAGCTGTGCGCTGATGCAGGCAAGCCGTAAGGAAGAGGCGATCCCGGTGCTGATCGATCAGGGAGATGGCGATCAGTTCCTGGCCGGGCAGCTACAGCCCGCGGTTCTTGCTGAAGCGGCTCGCCAGCAGGACTGGCCGCTGACGCTGCGTATCCAGCCGGGCTACGATCACAGCTACTACTTTATTGCCACGTTCATTGAAGACCATCTGCGTTTCCATGCCCGGCACTTAACGCCATAATTCCCCGCCCTGATGCCCGGTCGCCGGTGGCGCACCGGGCTGCTCGCCCTTCCCTTCTTTACATAACGCTATCCGATTGATCCAGGGTCATTTTCTGCGCCACGACACCAAACACAAATGATTTCAATTATCATTTGTGTTTACAAAAATACATTCTTTTGTACAATTCCAGGCTCCTCTCCATCACAAAGAGTTCTTACAAGACAATTACATACGGTTCTCAGGGTTATCCCGATGGAGTTTTTTTATTTTTATACGGAATGTACAAATGACTATACCTCGCGTTAAGGCTCTGGCCGCCGCCATTGGCGTCGCTACTTTTTCCCCACTCCTCCAGGCAGCCGATCAGGATACGGTTGTCGTCACGGCAACGGGGTTTGAACAAAAAATCCAGAACGCCCCGGCGTCCATTTCGGTTATTTCGAAACAGCAGATCGAAGATAAAGCCTATCGTGACGTCACCGACGCGCTGAAGGATGTACCGGGTGTCGTGGTGACCGGCGGCGGCAGCAGCAGCGATATTAGCATTCGCGGCATGGCCTCCCAGTACACCCTGTTCCTGGTCAACGGTAAACGTGTCAGCACCCGAACCACGCGCCCCAACAGCGACAACGCCGGGATTGAACAGGGCTGGCTGCCGCCGCTGGAATCCATCGAGCGGATCGAGGTGATCCGCGGACCGATGTCCTCCCTCTACGGCTCTGACGCGATGGGCGGGGTGATTAACGTGATCACCAAAAAAGTGTCAAACACCAAAGCCTGGACCGGCTCGCTGCACGCCGACGCAACCTTCCAGGAAAATAACGATTCCGGCGATATCTTCCAGACTAACGCCTGGGCTTCAGGTCCGCTGATCGACGGACTGCTGGGCGCCAAAGTCAGCGGTCTGCTGTCACGCCGTGCCGAAGATAAAATTGAGAACGGTTATAACGAACAAAAAATGCGTAACGGCGCCGTCACCCTCAACTTCACACCGGATGAGCAAAACGATTTCGATCTCGATTTCGCGCGCGAGCTTCAGGACCGCAACAGTACGCCGGGCATGTCTAAAGCCGCAGAAACCTGTCGCGGAAACAGCTGTACGCCAAACAGCAAAAGCGAAACACGCTACGAACACACCACCTGGGAATTGACCCACAGCGGGTACTACAGCGACGTTAACACCACCAGCTATATCCAGCAGGAAGAGACCCATAACCCGGTTCGCGAAATGCGCTCCTGGAACACCACCTTCAATAATCAGAACCAGATCTTCTTAGGCGATCATACCCTGACCCTCGGCGGACAATATCGCTACGAAAAACTGCGTGATAACGGTAACCAGCTGGAAGCGGCAGACGGCCTGAACAAACTGACGCGCTGGAGCTGGGCGCTGTTTGCAGAAGATGAGTGGGCGATGACCGACAGCTTCACCCTGACCGGCGGTCTGCGTATGGACAAAGACCAGAACTACGGCAGCAACTGGACGCCGCGCGGCTACGGCGTGTGGCACCTTGCCGAGCAGTGGACCCTGAAGGGCGGCGTTTCTGCAGGCTATCGCGCACCGGATCTGCGCCAGTCATCGGCCAGCTGGGGACAGGTCACCGGCGGCGGACGTCTTGACGGCATCATCGTCGGTAACCCGGATCTGAAGCCAGAGAAAAGCCTGAGCGAAGAGATCGCCCTGCTGTGGGATAATAACGACAACCTCAACGCCGGCGTCACCCTGTTCAATACCGACTTCAAAGACAAGATCACCGAAGTCCGTCGCTGTAACAGCAGCGCCGATCCGGCATGTACCATTGGCGACCACAGCTATGATTTCGTCAGCGATCGCGTCAACGTCGATAAAGCCAACATGCGCGGTGTGGAATCGACATTCGGCTGGAAAATCACCCGCGACCTTAACTGGACGGCGAACTACACCTATACGGAATCAGAGCAGAAGAGCGGTCAGTTCTCGGGCATGCCGCTGAACAAAATGCCGAAACATATGTTCAACACCACGCTCGACTGGCAGGCAACCCAGGACGTTGGTGTCTGGAGCCGCCTCAACTTCCGCGGCAAGACGTCTGAGTATCTGAGCCGTACCTCAATGTCGCAGGGCACCCCTTCCTACGCCCAGCTTGATATCGGTTTGCGCTACAACGCCAATAAAAACCTGCTGGTTACCGCGGGGGTATATAACGCGCTGGATAAGCAGATCGACTATGAAACCTACGACACCGTGCTGGATGGCCGTCGCTACACGGTCGGCATGACCTACAGCTTCTAATTTCCGCGTAAAAAAGCCCGCTCGAATGAGCGGGCTGATGGGTCGTCTCACCGTCTATTTTTTAAAGCGTTCCGGGAAATCCATCTCGCTATAGCGTACGAACGTCGTCCCCTTCGCCAGCTTGTAACCAAACCAGATGATCAGGAACAGAGGAATACCAATATAGGTGGCCGTCACCGCGCCCCAGTCGATGGTATCCGCCAGGAAAGCTTCATAGTTCTGACCGAGGGTAATAATCAGGCACAGAATGAAGGCGAAAATCGGCCCCAGCGGGAAGAACCCTGAACGGTACGGCAGATTGTTGAGATCGTGGCCCTGCAGCACATAGCCGCGACGGAAGCGATAATGGCTAATCGCAATCCCCAGCCAGGCGATAAAGCCGGTCATACCGGAGGTGTTCAGCAGCCACAGATAGACCGTCTGGTTGCCAAACATCGACGTCAGGAAGCACAGCCCGGCAATCACCGTCGTGGCATATAACGCATTGCGCGGCACACCACCACGAGAGAGTTTTGCGAAGATGCGCGGTGCTTTACCGTCGCAGGCCAGGGTATACAGCATCCGGGTTGAGGCGTACATGCCGGAGTTACCCGCCGACAGTACCGCGGTCAGGATCACCGCGTTCATAACCGCCGCGGCGGAGAGCAGGCCAGCGTGCTGGAACACCAGCGTAAACGGACTCACGCTGATATCTTTTACGTCGTTACGCAGCAGGCTCGGATCGGTATACGGAATGATCAGGCTGATAATCAGAATCGCGAACACATAGAACAGCAGAATACGCCAGAACACCTGCCGCACCGCGCGCGGAATGTTCTTCTCCGGATCTTCAGATTCACCGGCGGCGATACCAATCAGCTCGGTGCCCTGGAACGAGAAGCCGACGATCATCGCCACGCCAATCATTGCCGAAAGACCGCCGGCAAATGGCGCATCGCCAATCGACCAGTTGCTCCAGCCCGCAGGCTCGCTGCCTTTGAAAATCCCGACGATCATCGCCACACCAACCACGATAAAGATAATGACGGTGGCGACTTTAATCAGCGAGAACCAGTATTCCGCTTCGCCGAAACCGCGGACCGAGATGTAGTTCAGCAGGAAGATCACCGCCAGGAACAGCGCACTCCAGATCCAGCCCGGCGTATCCGGGAACCACCAGGTCATCACCAGCTGTGCGGCGACAAGGTCAACGGCGATGGTTACCGCCCAGTTGTACCAGTAGTTCCAGCCCAGCGCGAAGCCAAAGCCTTCTTCAACGTATTTTTGTCCGTAGGTTGAAAACGAACCGGATACCGGCATATAGGCCGCCAGCTCGCCCAGACTGGTCATCAGGAAGTAGACCATCAGACCAATCAGGATATAAGAGAAAAGAGCCCCACCCGGGCCTGCTGCCGAAATCGTTGCGCCAGAGGCAACGAAAAGACCTGTACCGATTGAACCGCCGATGGCGATCATCGTCAGGTGACGCGCCTTGAGTTCGCGACGTAGAGCGGGCGCTTCTGTGGTTTTAATTTCTGAAACCATGTGAAAATGCTGTCCATTTAATAAATGAGGCGCGATTGTAGCAGACGATCCCCCTGCCTTCCGGCAGAAATACGCAGTTATAAGAGAGGTTCATGACCGGGCATGGATTATAAGTAAAGCCACAATCCGGCCTCTTCCGTCAGGAGGGAAAAGGCCCTGTTTTCAGATCGCGCAATAGCGCAGAAAACGCTGCAGCGAGCTGGAGAGATGTTTCTGACGATGGTGAATACACCAGAGCGTGCGTACCAGTTTTGGCAGCGGCACCGGGATCTCGACCAGCGTACCGGCCTCAAGCTGCTCGGCAATCACGCGACGCGAGAGGCAGCTGATGCCAAGTCCGTGCCGCACCGCGTGCTTAATGGCCTCGGAATTACCCAGCTCCATCCCCAGCTGAAACTGCGGCAGGTGCGAAAGCAGCAGGTAGTCAACAATTTCACGCGTGCCGGAGCCCTGCTCGCGCAGGATCCACTGGGCCTGGGCCAGACGCTCCAGCGTCACCTCTCCCTGTAATAAAGAAGAGGCCGGTGAGGCGAAGACCACCAGCTCATCCTCCAGCCAGGGCTCGGCAATAATATCGACGTTATGGCATGGCCCTTCGATAAGACCGATATCGACACGAAAATCGATCACCGCGGTGATCACGTCCTGGCTGTTGCCGACGCTCATCTCCAGCGGCAGCGTCGGAAAATCCCGGCGGTAGCGGGCAATCACTTCCGGCAGAATATAGTTGCCGATGGTGCTGCTGGCGTAGACGCGGATGGCACCATTGTCCTCCCGGAAAAGCTGCTCGATTTCGATGGCCTGCTCCAGCAGCGCCAGCGCGCGCGGATAGAGCAAACGCCCGTGTTCATTGACCACCAGACGTTTCCCGACCCGGTCAAACAGCTGTACGCCCAGCTGGCCTTCAAGATCGGTCAGCGCAGCGCTGACCGCCGACTGTGAAAGAGACAGCATCTGTGAAGCCTGCGTCGTCGAGCCACTTTTCAGCACCTCAGCAAACACCTCCAGCTGACGCAATGTAATGTGCATAGTTGCTTACCACTTATAAAGATTAATTATAAATATATAATCAATTTTATTTTTAAACCAGCGCGGCGTAACCTCCCAGGCAGAGAAAGGAGAAGGTTATGACAGAACTCACGCTACAGAATCATCGTACAGTGTGGCACTTTGTGCCAGGTCTGGCGCTTAGCGCCGTTGTTACCGGCGTAGCGTTATGGGGCGGAAGCATTCCGGCGGTGGCCGGGGCGGGTTTTAGCGCCTTAACGCTGGCCATTTTGCTCGGCATGGTCGTGGGTAACACCGTTTACCCCCATATCTGGAAATCCTGCGACGGCGGTGTTCTGTTCGCCAAGCAGCATCTTCTGCGCCTGGGGATCATCCTCTACGGCTTTCGCCTCACCTTCTCGCAGATTGCCGATGTCGGCGTGAGCGGGATCGCGATTGACGTCCTGACGCTAACCAGCACCTTCTTACTGGCGTGCTTTATCGGCCAGAAGATCTTCGGGCTGGATAAACAAACCAGCTGGCTGATTGGCGCGGGCAGCAGTATCTGTGGTGCGGCAGCGGTGCTGGCGACCGAACCGGTGGCCCGGGCCGAGTCCAGCAAAGTGACGGTCGCCGTGGCAACAGTGGTGATCTTCGGGACGCTGGCTATCTTCCTCTATCCGGCGATTTACCCGCTGGTTGCACACTGGTTTAGCCCGGAAACCTACGGCATCTATATTGGCTCCACCGTACATGAAGTGGCACAGGTGGTCGCGGCGGGTCACGCCATTAGCCCGGAGGCGGAAAATGCGGCGGTGATTGCCAAAATGCTGCGCGTGATGATGCTGGCACCGTTCCTGATTATCCTGGCTGCACGCGTGAAACAACTGACGCCTGCCGGAAGCAATCAGAAAAGTAAAATCACCATTCCGTGGTTTGCGATCCTGTTTATCGTGGTGGCGGTATTTAACTCCTTCCACCTGCTGCCGAAAGCGGCAGTGGAGATGCTGGTAACGCTCGATACCGTGCTGCTGGCCATGGCGATGGCGGCGCTGGGGGTCACGACCCACGTCAGCGCGCTGAAAAAAGCGGGTGCCAAACCGCTGCTGATGGCGCTGATGCTGTTCGTCTGGCTGATTATTGGCGGCGGAGCGATAAACCTCGCGGTTCACAGCCTGATGGCATAAACCACTACGTCTTTGCCCTGTTAACCCGCTATCATACGCATTTCGGGTTAACAGGAGTCCTTTTATGAAATATGTCGGAGCGCACGTTAGCGCGGCAGGCGGCCTGGCGAATGCGGCTATTCGCGCCGCCGAAATTGAGGCGACCGCTTTCGCCCTGTTCACCAAAAACCAGCGCCAGTGGCGCGCGGCACCGCTGACCACCGAAATCATCGATGACTTCAAAGCCGCCTGTGAAAAATACCACTTTGGCCCTGGCCAGATCCTGCCCCACGACAGCTATCTGATTAATCTCGGTCACCCCGTCGCAGAGGCGCTGGAGAAATCCCGCGAAGCCTTTCTCGACGAGGTGCAGCGCTGCGAACAGCTGGGGCTGACGCTGCTGAACTTCCACCCGGGCAGCCATCTGCTACAAATCGATGAGGATGCCTGTCTGGCACGCATCGCCGAATCGATCAATATCACCCTCGATCGCACCCAGGGGGTAACCGCAGTGATTGAAAACACCGCCGGTCAGGGCAGCAATCTGGGGTTTAAATTCGAGCATCTGGCGGCCATCATCGACGGCGTGGAAGATAAATCCCGCGTTGGGGTGTGTATTGACACCTGTCATGCCTTCGCTGCCGGTTATGATCTGCGCACTGTCGACGCGTGCCGCAACACCTTTGACGAGTTTGAACGCATTGTCGGCTTTACCTACCTGCGCGGCATGCATTTAAACGACGCCAAAAGTGAATTCGGCAGCCGGGTTGACCGTCACCACAGCCTGGGCGAGGGCAACATCGGACATGACGCCTTCCGCTTTATCATGCAGGACCCACGTTTCGACGGTATTCCGATGGTGCTGGAGACCATTAACCCGGATATCTGGGCCGAAGAGATCGCGTGGCTTAAAGCACAGCAAACCGCTGAACAGGCGGCATAAAAAAAGCCGGGTTGCAGCAGCACCCGGCTTTTTTTCAGGCTAATACTCAGGCCGCTTTAGCAACCGCTTCTGCTTCAGGGCGTTTCAGCACCGCGTAGGACAGTCCCGCGACCAACGTCCCGGCGACAATCGCCAGCAGGTAGCCCAGAACCGGCGTAATCGCACCCGGGATCAGCAGCACAAACAGACCGCCGTGCGGCGCCATCAGCTTCGCGCCAATCGCCATGGAGATAGCGCCGGTGACGGCACCACCAACGATACAGCACGGCAGTACGCGCATTGGGTCACGGGCCGCGAACGGAATCGCCCCTTCGGTGATAAAGCACAGGCCAAGGACCAGCGCCGCTTTGCCCCCTTCCTGCTGCGCCTTGTCGAATTTACGACGCGCAACAAGCGTAGCCAGCCCCAGTGCCAGCGGAGGCACCATACCTGCCGCCATGATAGCCGCCATCGGCGCGTAGGTCTGGGTACTGAGCAGGCCGACGCCAAAGGCATATGCCGCTTTGTTAACCGGGCCGCCCATGTCGGTACACATCATGCCACCGAGGATCGCGCCCAGCAGAACCGCATTCGCTGTGCCCATGGTTTGCAGCCAGTGGGTCAGACCCGCGAGGATGCCGGCAACCGGTTTACCGATCAGGTAAATCATCGCCAGGCCCACCACCAGGCTGGAAATCAGCGGAATGATGAGGATAGGTTTCAGCGCCTCCATGCTCTGCGGCAGTTTCAGCTGCGAGCTGATAAGCTTCGCGACGTAGCCCGCAAGAAAGCCGGCGATAATCCCGCCGATAAAGCCAGAGCCCGTACTCACCGCCAGCATACCGCCGATAAGACCCGGCGTCAGACCCGGACGGTCAGCGATTGAGAAGGCGATAAAACCGGCCAGTACCGGCACCATCAACGCGAACGCCGAGCCACCGCCAATCTGCATCAGGGCTGCAGCCAGGGTTCCTTCTTCCTTAAAGGCCGTAATGCCAAAGGCGAACGAGAGCGCGATACACAGACCGCCCGCCACCACCATCGGCAGCATATAAGACACGCCGGTCAGCAGGTGGCGATAGGCGCCCGCGGACTCTTTCTTACCTTCAGTTGCCGTTTTCGCAACGCCGCTTGCCTGATACGGCTTCGCTTCGGCCAGCGCTTTATCAAACTCCTGCGCGGTCTTTTTCAACGCCAGCCCCGTAGAGGTACGATACATAGGCTTGCCGGCAAATTTCGCCAGATCCACCTCGATATCCGCCGCCACAATCACCAGGTCGGCTTCTGCCACCTCTTCAGGGGTGATGGCATTGCCCGCGCCCACGGAACCACGGGTTTCAACCTTCACCCACCAGCCACGTTTTTTCGCTTCGGTTTCAATGGCTTCAGCCGCCATAAAGGTGTGTGCAACGCCGGTCGGGCAGGCCGTGACGGCCACAACGCGTTTCAGGCCGGAGGCCGCTACCGGCGCAGTCGCCACCGGGGCGCTATAGACCGACGCGTGGCCTTTCGCTTCGCTCAGAAACAGCTCAGGGTGCGCCACCGCGCGATTGATATCGCCCAGCCACACTTTTTTGCCGTTCAGCGCGCTGTCGGCCGGAATGGTATCACCCAGAACAATCGCCAGCTCGGCATCAACCGGGTTGTCGATAATGTCCATTTGTGCTTTGGTTGCCGCCGCTCCCAGCAAGGTTTTCGCCATATAGGCGCGAGCCTGTCCAAGACCGGAGTCAATGATCAGCAGCGTTTTCATTATGCCTCTCCTGCTGTTAGTTAAAGGGTTTTAAGTCAACGCGCGCCATCATCGCGGCCAACTGGGTACGATCGGTAATGCCGACATTGCTCTGGCTGACGGCCAGGGCTGCAACGGCGGTAGCAAGACGTAAAGTATGTTCACTGGACTCACGCATCAGCAGGCCGTAAATCAGGCCGCCAACCATTGAATCCCCTGCGCCAACGGTACTCACCACATCAACCGAAGGCGGTTTGGCGATCCATTCACCAGAGGCGTTAACCCACAATGCCCCTTCTGCGCCAAGCGAAATGACCACGTGAGCGATACCCTGCTCGCGCAGCGCATGCGCAGCGTCAATCACATCTTTTAATTCTGGCAGCTTACGGCCAGCCCAGATCTCCAGCTCGCGACGATTTGGCTTCACCAGCCAGGGTGCCGCTTTCAGACCGGCGACCAGCGCATCGCGGCTGCTGTCGAAAATAATGCACGGGCACTGGCTGCGCAGGCGTGTCATCCAGTCGGTGAAGGCTTCCGGGCTCACGCCGGATGGCAGGCTGCCGCTGACGCACACCATGTCGAACTGTCCAAGCCAGGTCAGGGAGTCATTCACAAAACGCTCCCAGTCTGCCGGGGTGACCTCAAAACCGGAGAAGTTCAGGTCAGTGACTTCGCCGTCTTTCTCTGTCAGCTTAACGTTGATACGGGTACGGCCCTGAACCACCTGAAAACGGTTGGCGATCCCAAGCTCGCTGAACAGCTGCTGGAAACCATCCTGGTTATCTTTACCGAGGAATCCTCCCACGGTGACGTCAATCCCCAGGTCTTTGAGCACTTTCGCGACGTTAATCCCTTTGCCCGCTGCATGCAGGCCAGTGGTACGCACGAGGTTAACTTCGCCGCGCTCAATCTCCGGGCAAAACCCCACCAGGTCATATGCCGGGTTCAGCGTAATAGTCGCAACACGTCTGCTCATTATGCGCCCTCCCCCAGACCCGCCGCGATCGCGTCGCCAATTGCTTTCAGCGCTTGTTCAGCATCCGCACCCTGCGCGGTGAAACGCAGACGGTGGCCTTTTTTCACGCCCAGCGCGACAACCTTCATCAGGCTGCGGCCGTTGGCCGGTTTACCTGAGCCATCCAGATTGGTGACGGTGATCTCGCTGTCGAACTGTTTAATGGTATTCACCAGCATCGTGCCAGGACGGGCATGCAAACCGTGCTCGTTGCGTACCACAAACTCAGCGTTCAGCACGTCGTCGGTCAGCGCATCATCGCTGGTCAGCAGTGCCAGCAACGTTGCCGCATCCGCTTTCAGCAAGCGGTCAGCTTTATTGTCGAGCAA
>JAFACP010000323.1 GCA_023425455.1 Pseudomonadota bacterium
CGAATCGCCGCCATATCGCGCACCCCGTGGATCAGCGAGACGACGGACTTACCCACGCTCTCGCGCAGCACATCTTCCGTGACCACTTCGGCATCCGCCAGCGGGAACAGCAGCGACGCCTGCAGCGTTTCGATATCCATACTCAGCATGGAGAGAATTTCGACCATCTCAATGCCGCGCCACAGCAGCAGCTCAGCATCAGGGTGCCCCTGCGTTGTGCGCAGACAATAGGCCCAGGTTTCGGTTAAGCGTTCACACGACTGCTGGCTGGAAATTCCCAGACTTGCGATCCATTTTTGAGGGTCAAACTCACCAGCTTTATTAAGATGTGCACTTCTTACCGCAACCATCGTCCTCTCCTTTTGGGACCAGGGCCTGCCGAAGTCGGCAAGCCAAACTCATTATACCCGTCATACCTTAAGCTGCATGTGCGTTAGCTGCATGCATTCACCCCGGCCACTTACCTGCGTAAGCGCCAGCGGATTCACGCGTTTGCCGCCTTCCTGCCGCTCGAATTATTTAGGGTATCAATATGTTCAAACAACACCATCGATTCCAGATGTCCAGTGTGCGGGAACATGTCCAGCATTGCCAGACGCTGAATCTGGTAACCCGCGCCGATCAATACCTCGCTGTCTCTGGCAAGCGTTGCCGGGTTACAGGAGACATAGACCACACGTTCTGGCGCGAGTTTAATAATATGCTGCATTACGCCCGGCGCGCCTGCACGCGCAGGGTCGAGCAGAATTTTGTCGAAGCCCTGACGGGCCCACGGCTGTCGGGTAACATCTTCCTCGAGATTCTGATGAAAGAATGTCACATTTTGCAACCCATTCTGTTGGGCGTTTTCCCGCCCTTTCGCCACCAGCGCCTCTACGCCTTCCACCCCGACAACGCTTAACGCCAGGCGGGCCAGCGGCAGGGTAAAGTTGCCCATCCCGCAGAACAGATCGAGCACCCGATCGGTGGGCTGAACATCCAGCCATGCCAGGGCGGTCTCGATCATCTGCTGATTAACGCCGTCGTTCACCTGGATGAAATCACGCGGGCTGAACGTTAAGCGTAGTCCGTTTGCCGCATACCAGGGGGCTTCTCCCGTTACCTGTTCCAGTATCTCGCTTTGTGGCGCGAGGAAAAGCGCAAGCTCGTGGGAATGCGAAAACCGTTCCAGTTTTTCGCGGTCTTTTTTCGACAGCGGCGCCGTGTGGCGTAGCACCATCAGCGGGCCATTGTTTGCCTGGACCAGCTTCACGTGCCCCAGATGCCGAACCCCCTCAAGGGCCGCCAGGCAGGTGTGAAGCCCGGGAAGCAATGCCTCAAGATGGGGCACCAGAACAGGGCACTGGCGGATATCCACGATCTCGCTGGAGCTGGCCTGACGAAACCCCATCTCCAGACGCCCGGTTTTTGGCTGATAGTTAAGGCTCAGACGCGCGCGACGGCGATAGCCCCATGGCGTGTCGGCGATCACCGCATTCACGTCCTGTTTGATAAGCCGGGCCAGCGCGCGGCTTTTACTGGTCTGCTGCAGCGCCACGCTGGCATGCTGCAGCTGACATCCGCCGCACACACCGAAATGCGGGCAGCGCGGCGTAACGCGTTCCGGGCTCTCACTCAGGCGACGTTTCACCTTGCCCCGCGCATACTGGCGTTTCTCTTCCGTCAGCGTAATTTCTGCTCGTTCTGTTGGCAGCAAACCTGCTATAAACAATGTCTTACCATTGTGGCGTGCGACCCCCTGACCGAATGGATCGAGGTCTGTCGCTTCAACAGTTATGATCTGACGCGTCGTCACGCGTCGCTTTGCAGAGTAGAATTGCGCCATCGCCTGAATTTTTCTCACATAAACAGAGTGACCCTAATTGTCCCATAACGGAACGCCATGACCAACTACAGCCTGCGCGCGCGCATGATGATTTTGATCCTCGCCCCCACCGTGCTTATCGGTTTGCTGCTGAGTATCTTCTTTGTTGTCCATCGCTATAACGATTTGCAAAGGCAGCTGGAAGATGCCGGTGCCAGCATCATTGAGCCGCTGGCCGTCTCCAGCGAATACGGCATGAACCTGCAAAATCGCGAATCCATTGGTCAATTAATCAGCGTATTGCACCGACGCCACTCCGAGATCGTGCGCGCTATTTCCGTCTACGACGAACACAACCGCCTGTTCGTCACCTCCAATTTTCACCTCAATCCTGAGGAGCTGAAAATTGCGGATGGCACCCCCTTCCCGCGCCATCTCACCGTACAGCGGCGCGGCGATGTCATGATCCTGCACACGCCGATCGTCTCGGAAAGTTATTCACCTGATGAATCAGCGATGTCGGACGCTAAGGCCGGCAACAATATGCTGGGATATGTGGCGCTGGAGCTGGATCTCAAGTCCGTGCGGCTGCAACAGTACAAAGAGATCTTCTTCTCCGGGGTGATGATGCTGTTTTGTATCGGCATCGCGCTGATTTTCGGCTGGCGACTGATGCGCGACGTCACCGGGCCAATCCGTAACATGGTCAACACCGTTGACCGTATTCGACGGGGCCAGCTCGACAGCCGGGTGGAAGGCTTTATGCTCGGCGAGCTGGATATGCTGAAAAACGGCATTAACTCGATGGCGATGTCGCTGGCGGCCTATCACGAAGAGATGCAGCACAACGTCGACCAGGCCACCTCTGACCTGCGTGAAACGCTGGAGCAGATGGAGATCCAGAACGTTGAGCTGGACCTGGCGAAAAAACGCGCCCAGGAAGCAGCGCGCATCAAGTCTGAATTCCTTGCCAATATGTCGCACGAGCTGCGTACGCCGCTGAATGGCGTCATCGGCTTTACCCGCCTGACGCTGAAAAGCGAGCTTAATCCGACCCAGCGCGACCATCTGCATACCATCGAACGTTCGGCCAATAACCTGCTGGCCATCATTAACGACGTGCTGGATTTCTCCAAGCTCGAAGCCGGCAAGCTGATTCTGGAAAGTATTCCCTTCCCGCTGCGCTCGACGCTGGACGAGGTGGTGACGCTGCTGGCGCACTCCTCGCATGACAAGGGGCTGGAGCTGACCCTCAATATCAAGAACGATGTACCGGACAACGTCATTGGCGACCCGCTGCGTCTGCAGCAGGTGATCACCAATCTGGTCGGCAACGCCATTAAGTTTACCGAAAGCGGCAATATCGACATTCTGGTGGAGAGACGCGCCATCAGTAACAACAACGTGCAGATTGAAGTGCAGATCCGCGACACGGGCATCGGTATTCCCGAACGCGATCAGTCCCGGCTGTTCCAGGCTTTCCGTCAGGCGGACGCCAGCATCTCACGCCGTCACGGCGGCACCGGGCTGGGGCTGGTGATCACCCAAAAACTGGTCAAAGAGATGGGGGGGGATATCTCCTTCCACAGTCAGCCCAATCGCGGCTCGACCTTCTGGTTCCATATCAACCTCGACCTCAATCCCAATGTGCTGACCGACGGCCCGACCACCGACTGCCTGCAGGGGCTGCGTCTGGCCTACGTTGAACCCAATACCGCAGCGGCGCAGTGTACGCTGGATGTCCTGAGCACCACCCCGCTGGAGGTGATCTACAGCCCGACCTTCTCCGCGCTGGCGATCGATCATTACGATATTTTGCTGATGGGCATCCCGGTGACCTTTACCGGCGAGCTCTCCATGCAGCAGGAGCGGCTGGCGAAGGCCGCATCAATGACCGATTACCTGCTGCTGGCTCTGCCGTGCCACGCTCAGATCAACGCCGAAGAGTTGAAGAACGATGGCGCGGCCGCCTGTCTGCTGAAGCCGCTCACCGCGACCCGGCTGCTGCCCGCGCTGCTGGAATATTGCCGACTCAGCCAGCCTGCCCTGCCGCTCGCCAGTGACGAACATAAGCTGCCCATGAGCGTGATGGCGGTGGATGATAACCCGGCCAACCTGAAGCTTATCGGCGTGTTGCTCGAAGATCAGGTGCAGCATGTTGCGCTGTGCGACAGCGGCGCGCAGGCGGTAGAGCAGGCCAAACAGATGCAGTTCGACCTGATCCTGATGGATATTCAGATGCCGGGGATGGATGGCATTCGCGCCTGCGAACTGATCCACCAGATGCCGCACCAGCAGCATACGCCGGTTATCGCGGTGACAGCGCACGCGATGGCGGGCCAGAAAGAGAAGCTCCTCATTGCCGGGATGAACGATTATCTGGCGAAACCCATCGACGAAGAGAAGCTGCATAACCTGCTGTTACGCTATAAGCCGGGCCATATCGGCGGAAGCTTTCCCGCACCGGCGGTAGTGGAAGACGGGGGAAGTCATGCCAGCGCCACATTTGACTGGCAGCTGGCGCTGCGCCAGGCGGCGGGTAAACCGGACCTGGCCCGGGAAATGCTGCAGATGCTGGTGGCATTCCTGCCGGAGATCCGCAACAAAGTGGAAGAGCAGCTGGTTGGCGAACATCCTGAAGACCTGCTGGAGGCGATCCACAAGCTGCACGGCAGCTGCAGCTACAGCGGTGTGCCCCGGCTGAAGAACCTCTGTCAGCTCCTCGAACAGCAGCTGCGGGCCGGTACGCCGGAGTCGGAACTTGAGCCGGAGTTCCTTGAGCTGCTCGATGAGATGGACAATGTGACCCGGGAAGCGGCCAGGCTCACCGGCAGCCAGGAGCCGGTTACGCGAGCTTA
Source organism: Pseudomonadota bacterium (assembly GCA_023425455.1). Taxonomy (GTDB): domain Bacteria; phylum Pseudomonadota; class Gammaproteobacteria; order Enterobacterales; family Enterobacteriaceae; genus Enterobacter. The sequence goes on from JAFACP010000323.1 coordinate 4,663, forward strand.
ACCGGCCTGCAGGCCAACATCGCAGGCCCGGTAAGGCGGCGTTAACGCTGAAGCGCTTGTCCCGCTTGCAGCGTCGCCGCAATATTTCTTGCGGCCATGCGCACGTTTTCCCGGGCGTGGCTCAGCGCATCTTCTAAAGAGCAGACGCTATAAATCACGCTGAATACCGCGTCGATACCGTGCTGATGCACCACGCCAACGTCCGCCGTCAGGCTGCCCGCAATGCCGATCACCGGCTTGCCATAACGTTTCGCCACTTTTGCCACCCCAACAGGCACTTTACCGTGAATGGTCTGACTGTCGATGCGCCCTTCGCCGGTGATCACCAGATCCGCATCGGCGACCTGCCCGTCAAGGTGTAGCGCGTCGGTGACAATCTCAATCCCCTGGCGCAGCTGCGCGCCGCAAAAGGCGTACAGCGCCGCCCCCATCCCCCCGGCGGCACCGCCGCCAGCAAGATGTAAAACCTCGATATCCAGATCCCGGGCAATGATCCGCGCATAGTGCGCCAGCGCCTCGTCCAGCGTGGCGATCATCTCCGGCGTCGCCCCTTTCTGCGGCCCGAAAACGGCAGATGCGCCCTCCTCGCCGGTAAGCGGGTTCGTCACATCGCAGGCCACCTCAATCCGGCAATCCGCCAGACGTTTGTCGAGCCCGCTCACGTCAATGCGCGCCAGCTGCGCCAGCTCGCCGCCGCCGTAGCCGACAGGCTGATCCCGGTGATCCAGCAGCCTGGCGCCAAGCGCCTGAACCATACCGGCACCGCCGTCGTTGGTCGCACTACCGCCAATGCCGATAATGATATGCTTAACACCGGCATCCAGCGCGTGGCGGATCAGCTCGCCGGTGCCCCACGAGGTGGTCTTTAACGGGTTGCGCTGCGCAGGGGTGACCCGCTCGAGTCCGCTTGCTGCCGCCATTTCGATAAACGCGCTCTGCTCGTCACCGGATAGCCCGAAAAACCCCTCCACCGGCTCGCCCAGCGGCCCGGTGACGGGAACATGGACAATCCGTCCGCCGGTTGCAGCGACCATCGCCTCCACCGTGCCTTCTCCACCGTCCGCAACCGGGAGCCTGACATAGTTCGCCGACGGGAAGATGTCGCGAAAGCCCTCTTCTATCGCTGTCGCGACCTCAAGAGCACTCAAACTTTCCTTATACGAGTCCGGTGCGATAACAATTTTCATAAGCCATCCTTACGCATGTTAGCTACGTTAAGCATACACCTGCCCGGCTTGCGAAAATGCCGATTCCCGCAGGAACCGGCAATACGCTTAACGCACCATGCAAGGGCGTTTATTGTCGAAGGTCCAGTCCGGGATCAGATACTGCATCGCCATCGCATCATCGCGCGCGCCGAGGCCATGTTTTTGATACAGCTCGTGCGCTTTCATGACCTGATCCCTGTCCAGTTCAACGCCAAGCCCCGGCGTGGCAGGCACCTGCACCATACCGCCTTTGATTTCAAACGGCTGTTTCGTCAGACGCTGATTCCCTTCCTGCCAGATCCAGTGGGTATCAATTGCGGTGATGTTGCCCGGCGCGGCAGCGGCAACATGGGTAAACATCGCCAGTGACACGTCAAAGTGGTTATTGGAGTGCGAACCCCAGGTCAGGCCGAACGCGTGACACATCTGCGCCACGCGGACGGACCCCTGCATGGTCCAGAAGTGTGGGTCGGCCAGCGGAATATCCACTGACTGTAACGACAGGGTGTGTCCCATCTGCCGCCAGTCGGTGGCGATCATATTGGTCGCCGTCGGTAAGCCGGTGGCGCGACGGAATTCCGCCATCACTTCACGCCCCGAGAAACCCTGCTCTGCCCCACACGGATCTTCCGCATAGGCCAGCACGCCTTTCAGCTGCTTCCCAATCTGAATTGCTTCATCAAGCGACCAGGCACCGTTCGGATCCAGCGTAACGCGCGCCTGCGGGAAGCGTTTCGCCAGCGCGGTAATCGCCTCCGCCTCTTCGCTGCCCGCCAGCACGCCGCCCTTCAGCTTAAAGTCGTTAAAGCCATATTTTTCGTAAGCGGCCTCCGCCAGGCGTACCACCGCATCCGGGGTCATCGCCTCCTCATGGCGAATACGGTACCAGTCGCACGGCTCATCAGGCTGGCTCTGGTACGGCA
>JAFACP010000405.1 GCA_023425455.1 Pseudomonadota bacterium
GCTGCGAGAGGGCCACGCCGCCGAGACCGGCGATCCCTGAGCCCAGGCCGAAGGCCAGCATATCGACACGCCCGGTCGGTACGCCGCAGCAGGCCGCCATGCTGCGGTTTTGCGTCACCGCACGCACGTTGAGGCCAAGACGGGTTTTATTCAGAATAAGCCAGGTGAAGAACAGCACCAGCAGCACAAAGCCCAGCACCACGATACGGTTCCACGGCAGCGTCAGATTGGCAAAGACCTGTACGCCGCCGGAGAGCCACGACGGGTTGGCCACCTCCAGGTTCTGCGCGCCGAAGGTCATGCGCACCAGCTGGATCAGCATCAGGCTTATCCCCCATGTCGCCAGCAGCGTCTCCAGCGGACGCCCGTACAGATGGCGGATCACCGTGCGCTCCAGCGCCATGCCAACGGTGGCGGTCAGCATAAAGGCCACCGGCAGCGCCACCACGGGATAGAGCCCCAGCCACTGCGGTGTCAGCTGGGCCATCACCTGCTGCACCATCCAGGTGGCGTAAGCCCCCAGCATCAGCATTTCGCCATGGGCCATATTGATCACCCCCAGCAGGCCGTAGGTGATGGCCAGCCCCAGCGCCGCCAGCAGCAGCACTGACCCCAGCGAGAGGCCCATAAACGCCTGACCGAGGATGTCGCCCCACATCAGGCGGTGCCTGATGTTATCCAGACTCTCCTTCGCAACGGCGCGAACGCCGGCGTCGGGCTCGGTTTGCGGCGAGAGAAAGGGCGTTAGCTGCGCCTGCACATCCGGATCGTCGGACTGTCCGAGCAGCGATATCGCCTTGCGGCGGACCTCAGCCTGCGGGCTGGCGAGCTGCAGGCTGGCCAGCGCCAGCGCCAGCGACCGGCGGGTGACATCGTCCGTTTCGCTGCTGATGCGCTTTTGCAGGAAGGCGAGCATATCCGGCTGCGCATCGCGCTGTAGCTGCCTTGCCGCGGTGCGCCTTTCGGTGACGTTGTCACTAACAAGCTGATGCGTCGCCAGCGCGGTGGCCGTCAGCACCCGGAGCCGGTTGGTCAGACGCAGCGTTTTCAGCGGCGCACTCGCTACTGGCGCATCGCCCAGCGGGATCGGGGTCTCCCTGCTGCCGGTGAAGGCATGCTTCTGGCTGTCGATAAACAGATTTTCTTTTTTCAGCGCCTGCAGCAGGGGCAGCCTTGCCGGTTCCGGCGAGGCTGCCCACTGCGCCAGCAGCGTAGCCTGCTGGCTGCGGCTGGCGGCAACAAAGTCATCAGCATCCGATGCCTGCACCATCCCTGGCAGCAGTCCGGTAAGCCACACTATGGCGACGATAATGCGCATGGCGTTCATGGCTTTTCTCCGTTATGGCACAACTTAGTTGCTGGCGGTTTTCATCGGGTGATCGGGCTTTTTGTCATTCCCGGCGATGAACGGGCTCCACGGCTGAGCGCGGACCGGCTCTTCGGTTTGCCATACCACGTTGAACTGGCCGTTGCCCTCGATTTCGCCAATCATCACCGGCTTGTGCAGATGGTGGTTGGTGGCATCCATGGTCAGAGTGAAGCCTGACGGCGCCTTAAACGACTGACCGGCCATCGCCTCACGGACTTTATCCACGTCGGTGGTGCCGGCTTTCTCGACCGCCTGCGCCCACATGTGGATCCCGACGTAGGTCGCTTCCATTGGGTCATTGGTCACCACCGTATCGGCGTTCGGCAGCTTGTGGGCTTTGGCGTAAGCTTTGTAATCGGCGACAAACGCCTTGTTTGTCGGGTTATCGACCGACTCGAAGTAGTTCCAGGCCGCCAGGTTACCCACCAGTGGTTTGGTGTCGATCCCGCGCAGCTCCTCTTCGCCGACGGAGAACGCCACCACCGGCACATCGGTGGCCTTCAGCCCCTGGTTAGCCAGCTCTTTATAGAACGGTACGTTGGAGTCGCCGTTGATGGTGGAGATCACCGCCGTCTTGCCGCCCGCAGAGAATTTTTTGATGTTGGCGACGATAGTCTGGTAGTCGCTGTGGCCGAACGGGGTATAGACCTCTTCGATATCTTTATCCGCAACCCCTTTCGAATGCAGGAAGGCGCGCAGAATTTTGTTGGTGGTGCGCGGGTAGACGTAGTCCGTGCCCAGCAGGAAGAAGCGCTTCGCGCTGCCGCCGTCTTCGCTCATCAGATATTCCACCGCCGGGATCGCCTGCTGGTTCGGCGCCGCGCCGGTATAGAAGACGTTTGGCGACATCTCTTCCCCTTCATACTGCACCGGATAGAACAGCAGACCGTTCAGCTCCTCAAACACCGGCAGAACCGACTTGCGCGAGACCGATGTCCAGCAGCCAAACACCACCGCCACTTTGTCCTGGCTCAGCAGCTGACGAGCTTTCTCGGCAAACAGCGGCCAGTTTGACGCCGGATCAACCACCACCGGCTCCAGCTTTTTGCCCAGAACCCCGCCTTTGGCGTTGATCTCATCTATCGTCATCAGCGCGACATCTTTCAGCGGCGTTTCAGAGATGGCCATGGTGCCGGACAGGGAGTGCATGATCCCCACTTTGATGGTGTCGGCAGCCTGGACGCCGAAACTGATGCCCATAGCGACCACGGAAGCCGAGAGGGCGAATGCTTTTAACAAGGTACGACGGTGCATATTTTCACTCCTGAAAAGAAAGCTGTGCGAAAACGTCCGTTACGGCGTGGACGCAGAAAATAAAAACGTCAGTTCAGGAGGAGCAAAAAGGATGCCAGAATGCAGAAAGCGGATTTTCAGGGGATAAAACGGTTATCGGGGTGGGAACGACTCAGAATGGCACAGCGTTGCACTTTTATAATGCAGCGCCGTGCCGTAAGGCTTACCAGACTTCGCCGGCGATTTGGGTGACCAGACGGACTTTATCCCATTGCTGCGCTTCGCTGAGGCTGTTGCCCTCTTCCGTCGACGCAAAGCCGCACTGCGGGCTCAGGCAGATCTGTTCTTTGGCAACATACTTCGCCGCCTCCTCCAGTCGCGCTTTCACCCCCTGCGGGTTCTCCAGCTCGCCATTTTTAGTGGTAATCAGCCCCAGCACCACCTGCTGCCTGCCCGGGCGCACAAAACGCAATGGCGCAAAGTCGCCGCTGCGGTCGTTATCGTATTCGAGGAAAAAGGCGTCGACGTTGACGGTGCCGAACAGGACTTCCGCCACCGGCTCGTAGCCCCCTTCGGAGATCCACGT
>JAFACP010000298.1 GCA_023425455.1 Pseudomonadota bacterium
AAAATGAAGGGTATGCCGCCTAAGCTCATGAGCGATGACGGAAAGCATATCGTTATCCGGCCGCTGGCCTATTGCCGTGAAAAGGACATCGAGCGTTTTTCTCAGGCCAAAGGCTTCCCGATCATTCCATGTAACCTCTGCGGCTCGCAGCCTAACCTGCAGCGCCAGGTTATTGGCGACATGCTGCGCGACTGGGATAAACGCTACCCGGGGCGGATCGAGACCATGTTCAGCGCGATGCAGAACGTTGTCCCTTCTCACCTTGCGGACGTCAGCCTGTTTGACTTCAAAGGGATCAACCACGATTCAGAGGTGGTGAATGGCGGCGATCTGGCTTTCGATCGTGAGGAGCTTCCGGCCCAGCCTGCAGGCTGGCAGCCGGAAGAGGATGACGCACAATTTGATGCGCTGCGTCTGAACGTGCTGGAAGTGAAATAACCGTCGTGCGTCTCAGAACCGTTTCTGAGACGCCTCCTCGCTTATTTCAGTAGTCTGACCCGGCAGGTCTTGCCCTTAATTTTGCCGTTCTGTAGCTGTTTCCACGCCTTTTGCGCCACCGCCTGACGAACCGCCACATAAACATGGGCAGGATGTACGGCGATTTTGCCGATATCGGCCCCGTCCAGACCCACCTCTCCCGTCAGCGCGCCCAGCACATCTCCCGGACGCATTTTGGCTTTTTTACCGCCATCAATGCAGAGCGTCGCCATCTCCGCCGCCAGCGGAACTACGCTGAGGTTGCCCGGCGCACTAACCCAGTTAAGCCTGAGCTGAAGCATTTCAGACAAGATATTGGCCCGCTGCGCCTCTTCGGGTGCGCAGAAGCTGATTGCCAGCCCGCTGTTTCCTGCACGCGCCGTGCGGCCAATGCGGTGAACGTGCACTTCCGGATCCCAGGCCAGTTCAAAATTCACCACCAGCGCCAGAGATTTAATGTCCAGACCGCGCGCGGCCACATCTGTCGCCACCAGCACGCGTGCACTGCCGTTGGCGAAACGCACCAGCGTCTGGTCACGGTCGCGCTGTTCCAGGTCACCGTGAAGCGACAGCGCGCTCTGCCCGGCGGCGTTCAGGGCATCGCAAACCGCCTGACAATCTTTTTTGGTGTTACAGAACACCACGCAGGATGCGGGCTGATGCTGGCTCAGCAGTTTTTGCAGCAGCGGAATTTTTCCCTGTTGCGACGTTTCATAAAACTGCTGTTCGATGGCAGGCAAGGCATCAACAGCATCAATTTCGATGGTTTGCGGATCACGCTGCACCCGTCCGCTGATGGCGGCTATCGCTTCAGGCCAGGTGGCAGAGAATAACAGCGTCTGACGATTCGCCGGCGCAAAACGGATCACCTCATCGATGGCGTCGCTAAAGCCCATATCCAGCATACGATCGGCCTCATCCATCACCAGCGTTTGCAGCGCATCAAGCGAGACGGTGCCTTTCTGCAGGTGATCCAGCAGGCGGCCCGGCGTGGCGACGATGATATGCGGCGCATGCTGGAGAGAATCGCGCTGGGCGGCAAAGGGTTGCCCGCCGCAGAGGGTCAGGATCTTGGTGTTGGGTAAAAACCGCGCCAGGCGGCGCAACTCCCCCGCCACCTGGTCTGCCAGCTCACGCGTCGGACAGAGAACCAGAGACTGGGTCTGGAATAACCCGGCGTCGAGATGCTGCAGGAGCCCGAGGCCAAATGCCGCCGTCTTACCGCTGCCTGTTTTTGCCTGCACGCGCACATCGCGACCGTCAAGAATGGCAGGCAGCGCAGCAGCCTGAACCGGCGTCATGGCAAGGTATCCCAGCTCGTTAAGGTTGGCGAGCTGGGCCGCAGGCAGAATATTCAGGGTAGAAAAAGCAGTCACAATTTACTCTCGTGGTGATGATCGCAGTCAGTTGGCGCGTACCCTCGCAGATATCCGCTAACGAAGCGACATTTTAATCGGGTCTTCGTCCGGCGGCGGGTCCGGCATTGGCTGCGGACGCGGCTGCGGGTCAGGCGCAGGCACCGGATCGGTCGGCGGCGGATAGGGTTCACGCGACAGTGAGTATTGCGAAGTGAATAGCATGGTCATGGTCTCCTCCAGAGCAGGCGTTGCCCTCTAAAAGGGTAGACGCTGGGATACAGGAGGCAAAAAAAAGCCGACTATCAAGTCGGCGTCGTACGAATCAATTGTGCTATGCAGTAATTCAAAAAAGGAAGTAAGACAATATGGAGCGCAACGCCCATCGCTTGACGTTGCATTCACCTGCGGGAGTAATAATGCACCTTTCGCTGACGCTGTTTATTGACTTCGCTCAATTAAAATGACGTTTTGAGGCGCGCCCATCGCTGAAAAACCCCAAATTTACAACCATTTACTGCGATGCAACCACCATGCAACACCGCCAATCAAAACCACTAACATGACGCAAAAAGCGGTAAAGCCATAGTGATAGGCACCGCCGGGGATCCCACCGAGGTTTACGCCAAACAGGCCGGTTAAGAATGTACTGGGGAGAAAGACCATCGCCATCAGCGACATGGTGTAGGTTCGTCTTGCCAGCGACTCCTGCATCACCTGGGCGATTTCATCTGCCATTACCGCGGTTCTGGCGATACAGGAGTCGATCTCATCGAGCCCGCGCCCCAGCCTGTCGGCAATATCCTGCATCCGGCGACGCTGATCGTCATTCATCCAGCCCAGGCGTTCGCTGGCCAGCCGCGCGTAAACATCGCGCTGCGGCGTCATGTAGCGACGCATCACGATAAGCTGTTTGCGCAGCAGCGCCAGAAAGCCACGCGGAGGGATCTGCTGGTCGAGCAGATTATCCTCAAGGTCGATGATTTTATCGTGCAGCTCTTCTATAAATTCGCTCGCATGATCGGTCAGCGCATCACACACATCAACCAGCCAGCTGCCGCAATCAACAGGGCCGTTGCCCTCTTTCAGATCGTTGACCACGTCATCCAGCGCCAGCACCTTTCGCTGGCGGGTCGAGACAATCATCCGCTCGTCCATATACACGCGCATGGCAACCAGTTGATCCGGTCGCTCGTCGGTGCTGCCATTGATACAGCGCAGGGTGATCAGCGTTCCCTCGCCCATTCGGCTGACCCGCGGGCGCAGACTTTCCCCCGCCAGCGCGTCGCGAACGTTATTGGGCAGTAGCGGCGTCGACGCCAGCCATTCCGCGCTGTCCGGATGGGTGTAGTTAAGATGCAGCCAGCACGGATGCTGATTGTCCACTTCATCACTGTTTTCCAGCGGTCTGGCTCCACCGCGGCCATCAAACACCCATGCGAACACCGCGTCAGGAACGTTAACTTCCGACCCTTTAATGCTTTCCACTCTGCCTCCCGCCAGTTGTCTCATCCGTTGTCAGTCTAGCCTTCAGGCGTCGTTAAGCAATCATTATGTCGGCATCGCGCTGAAATCGCTCAGGAATTGCGCACCTGGCCGCAGGTTTTTGCAGACACCTGATGGCCGTAAAAAGCGTGGCGGTGGGGTTAAACCGCTGCTGGCGCGTCGCGCAATAAAAAAGCCTGGCGAACCAGGCTTTTTTATCTTTACAGAGAGTGGCCAACCTGTCGGTGATAGGCCATCGCTCCCGCAGGTAACGGCGTGGGGTCCGCGTTCGGGTACACCGTATCTAGCCTGAAGTTGCGGGTGCGGGTCTGCAGTTCAATAACCTGATTGCGCAGCACTTCAGATGAGCCGTTTAGCTCCTCAACCATCGCGACATTACTTTGCGTCACCCGCTCCAGCTCAGAAAGTGCCTGCGTAATTTGCGCGATCCCTTTTTCCTGCTCTGATGTCGAGGTGGAGATATCGTCCATCAACCGGCTGACCTCCCCTGAACCGGCCACAATTTCATGCATATTTTTTTCCGCTTCGGCAACGACGTTCACCCCCTGGGTCACGTTACTGCTCGTCACATCAATCAGCGACTTGATATTTTTTGCTGCTTCCGCGCTGCGATG
>JAFACP010000001.1 GCA_023425455.1 Pseudomonadota bacterium
GTATGGCGTTGACGCCAGCCGTATCGCCCACGGTGTACCGGTCGGCGGCGAGCTGGAAATGGTCGATGGCACGACGCTGTCACACTCTCTGGCCGGTCGGCATAAGATTATTTTCTGAGCAAACGGAGGCTGCCTGCGCGGCCTCCGCTTGAAAATCCCCGTCGGTATCCCCATCTCTCCCTCAACGTTTAAAACCCCATTAAATGGCATTGTTGAGGTCGACTTAGATGAAAGGACAAGAAACCCGTGGTTTCCAGTCAGAAGTAAAACAGCTTCTGCACCTGATGATCCATTCCCTGTATTCCAACAAAGAAATTTTCCTGCGTGAGCTGATTTCCAACGCTTCGGATGCGGCGGACAAGCTGCGTTTTCGTGCGTTGTCGCACCCGGATCTGTATGAAGGCGACGGCGACCTGCGCGTGCGCGTCTCCTTCAACAAAGAGAACCGTACCCTGACCATCGCCGATAACGGTATCGGTATGAACCGTGACGAGGTGATCGATCACCTGGGGACAATTGCCAAGTCCGGCACCAAAGCGTTCCTCGAATCGATGGGCTCTGATCAGGCGAAAGACAGCCAGCTTATCGGTCAGTTCGGCGTCGGCTTCTACTCGGCGTTCATCGTGGCAGATAAAGTCACCGTGCGCACCCGTGCTGCGGGCGACAGCGCTGAAAATGGCGTGCTGTGGGAGTCAAAAGGCGAAGGCGAGTACACCGTTGATGACATCACCAAAGCGGATCGCGGAACCGAAATCACCCTGCACCTGCGTGAAGGGGAAGATGATTTCCTGAATGACTGGCGTGTACGCTCCATCATCAGCAAATATTCCGACCACATCGCGCTGCCGGTCGAGATTGAAAAGCAGGAAGAGAAAGAGGGTGAAACCGTTGTCTCCTGGGAGAAAATCAACAAGGCGCAGGCGCTGTGGACGCGCAACAAGTCTGACATTAAAGACGACGAATACAACGAGTTCTATAAGCACATCGCCCATGACTTTACCGATCCGCTGACCTGGAGCCACAACCGTGTGGAAGGTAAGCAGGAGTACACCAGCCTGCTGTATATCCCGGCTCAGGCGCCGTGGGACATGTGGAACCGCGATCACAAGCACGGCCTGAAGCTGTATGTCCAGCGCGTGTTTATCATGGATGATGCCGAACAGTTCATGCCGAACTATCTGCGCTTTGTCCGTGGCCTGATTGATTCCAGCGATCTGCCGCTGAACGTATCCCGTGAAATTCTGCAGGACAGCACGGTGACCCGTAATCTGCGCAATGCGCTGAGTAAACGCGCGCTGCAGATGCTCGATAAGCTGGCGAAAGATGACGCGGAAAAATACCAGACCTTCTGGAAACAGTTTGGCCTGGTGCTGAAAGAGGGCCCGGCGGAAGACACCGCTAACCTTGAAGCGATCGCTAAGCTGCTGCGCTTTGCCTCCACGCATACCGATTCTTCAGAGCAGAACGTCTCGCTGGACGACTACATCTCCCGTATGAAAGAAGGGCAGGAGAAGATCTACTACATCACCGCGGACAGCTATGCCGCGGCGAAGAGCAGCCCGCACCTGGAGCTGCTGCGTAAGAAAGGCATCGAAGTGCTGCTGCTTTCCGATCGCATCGACGAGTGGATGATGAACTACCTGACCGAGTTCGACGGGAAAGCATTCCAGTCTGTGGCTAAGGCTGACGAGTCAATCGACAAGCTGGCCGACGACGTTGATGAAAGCGCGAAAGAGGCCGAGAAGGCGCTGGAGCCGTTTGTCGATCGCGTGAAAACGCTGCTCGGCGAGCGCGTGAAAGAGGTGCGCCTCACGCACCGTCTGACCGATACCCCGGCGATTGTCACCACCGACGCTGACGAAATGAGCACCCAGATGGCGAAGCTGTTTGCCGCGGCGGGCCAGAGCGTGCCGGACGTGAAATATATATTCGAACTGAACCCGGATCACCCGCTGGTTAAACGCGCGGCAGACACCCAGGATGAGACGCGTTTTGCCGAGTGGGTTGAACTGCTGCTGGACCAGTCCCTGCTGGCCGAGCGCGGCACGCTGGAAGATCCTAACCTGTTCATTAAACGTGTGAACGCGCTGCTGCTGGCGTAATCAGGCACGCGTGCGCCGGTCTTCTCTCTGCTTATGAGGGAGAAGACCGGGGTAACCGCCGTCAATCCCTCCCCGGCAAAGAATCTCGCTCATTAACCGTTTCAGCCGTCCCGCCTTCCTTGAGCCAGTCCCGTTCTGGTGGTATTGTTTAGCGCTTTTGAAAAATTGAATCGACTTTTGAGGGGATTTTCGCAATGCGTATTATTCTGCTTGGCGCTCCGGGCGCGGGTAAAGGAACTCAGGCTCAGTTCATCATGGAGAAATACGGTATTCCGCAAATCTCCACCGGTGACATGCTGCGCGCCGCTGTTAAATCTGGCTCCGAGCTGGGTAAACAAGCGAAAGACATCATGGACGCAGGCAAACTGGTAACCGACGAACTGGTTATCGCGCTGGTCAAAGAGCGCATTGCTCAGGAAGACTGCCGTAACGGCTTCCTGCTGGACGGCTTCCCACGCACTATCCCACAGGCTGACGCGATGAAAGAGGCGGGCATCAACGTGGATTACGTGCTGGAGTTCGACGTGCCGGACGAACTGATCGTTGACCGTATTGTGGGGCGTCGCGTGCACGCGGCATCTGGTCGCGTTTACCACATCAAATTCAACCCACCTAAGGTTGAAGGTAAAGACGACGTGACCGGCGAAGAGCTGACCACCCGTAAAGACGATCAGGAAGAGACCGTGCGTAAACGTCTGGTGGAATACCATCAGATGACTGCGCCGCTGATCGGCTACTACTCCAAAGAAGCGCAGGCGGGTAACACCAAATACGCGAAAGTTGACGGCACCAAAGCCGTGGCTGACGTGCGCGCAGAGCTGGAAAACATTCTCGGCTAATTGCCCCACAGCATCATTCAGTCTGCAGCGCGGGTAAAGTGGCAGACTGAAGGATGGCGTGGACTCACCC
>JAFACP010000136.1 GCA_023425455.1 Pseudomonadota bacterium
CCTGATATTTCCCTGCTGCGCAGTTCCCCCGGTGTTGACGAACAGGCTGCCGCCGCACTGCTGTTACGCCAGCGTGGTGACGCTGAATTCACCGCTACCGCGTTAACCGTTGGCGATGAGCGTGCGATCTACTGGCTACGCTACTTTGCGGCGCTGGGGTTTGACCGGCGTGTGCTGCTGGAAAGTTCCGCCGATCTCCGTTTTGCGGCCACGGCGGTCGCACAGGAAATTGTTGCCTGGCAGCGTCAGTATGGCGAGGCGCTGATCCTTACCGGCTGTCAGAGCAGCGAAGGGCAAAACGGGCAAACACCGTTTTTAATTGCCGAAATGCTGGGCTGGCCATGCCTCACGCAGGTGGAACAGTTCACGCTTGAACCGCCTTATATCGTTGTCGAACAGCGAACGTCCGGCGGGCGTCGGCGCTGTCGGGTACGTTTGCCTGTCGTGCTGGGGGTACGCCAGTGTGGTGATGTTGCCCTCCCGGTACCCGGTATGCGCCAGCGTCTGGCGGCGGCAAAAAGTGTGATCCTTCGCCAGCCGGTGGTCGGTGCTATGACCCCGGGCGCCCGGTGCCGGCAACTCACACGTCCTGTTAAGCAGCGTCACGTCACCATGATCGCCGGGGCCAGCGCCGCTGAAAAAGCCGACAGGCTGTGGACAGAGTGGTTAAGCAGCAGGATGCAGCCATGAACATCGTTATCGTGACGGGGGCGACCGATAATGGCGCGACGGCTGACTGGCTACAGAAGAACGATCTCGCCACCTGGCAGCCAGAACGCTGGATAGTTGACCCGATGCCCGCAGTTGCAGAACAGGTTCTGGAGCCGCTGATCGCCCAGTGGCGATTGACGCCAGCGGATATCCTGCTATTCCCGGCCGGCGCGTGGGGGGATGAAATCGCCACCCGGCTGGCGTGGCGTTTACAGGGCGAGAGCGTATGTCAGATAGCGACGCTGGATGTCAGCGCGCGGCAGGTGACAAAATCCCACTGGGGGAACGCGCTGATGGCCGGGATAAGGCTGTCTGGTTATCCGCTTTGCCTGTCGCTTGCGAAGTCATCAGGTGTACACCAGGCCTGCGATCTTCCCGACATGCCTGAACGCCGAATTTCCCCCGCCCCCCTGCCTGAGTGGCTAACGTTGTTCGACTCTGTTGAACAGGGGGATGAACACCCTTTGTCCGCTGCGCATCAGGTGTTGATTGTGGGCGGTGGCGGAGACAATGCTGATGAGGAGACGATCAAGGCCCTCGCGCAGCGTATGCAAACTGAGGTGGGGTATAGCCGGGCGCGCGTAATGCGCGGTGGTTACGAGGCGGAACGACTTGTCGGGATCTCGGGCCAGCTGCTCAGCGCGGAAGTCTGTATTGTCGCGGGTGCTTCAGGTGCGGCAGCGCTGATGGCCGGAGTGAGGGATAGTCGGTTTATTGTGGCGATAAACCGCGATGCCAGCGCGCCAGTCTTTCAGCAGGCAGACGTCGGGATAGTGGATGACTGGCTGCCGGTACTGGAGGCACTGGCAGCCAGCAGGGAGGCTTAGCGGAGCTGTTTGGCGAGTTTCCAGACCCCGGTGTTGGTGGTCGACAGGGCCGCCGCCCCGGCTTTAATGGCGTTTCTGGCATCATCTTCATCACAGACCAGCCCGCCTGCGATCAGCGGCTGGCGAATTTTCTCTGTTACCCAACCCAGCACTTTCGGCATACAGCCGGGCAAAATTTCGATGCAGTCAGGGTTTGACTGGGCAACCTGCTTATCGATGTTGTGGAAGGAGATGGAGTCCACAATAAACAGACGATGAATACAGAAGAATCCTTCCGCTCTGGCTGCCTTCAGCATCGGTGCCTTGGTGCTAATAATGCCGTCAGCCTCCGTCACAAGCTTTAAAAACTGAATCACAATCTCTTTGTTTGATGCGCCTTCCAGCAGATCGACATGCACAAATGCATATTTTCCGGCGTTTTTGATCTTCTTCACGATGTGGCTGATGGTGCAGATGTTGCCGTAGAGCACGGAGATAAACTGGCAGTCGGATTCAATGGCTAACTGCAGGCTGGCATTGTCTTTCACCGCGGCAATAACAGGGTTCTGGCGAAGCAGGTGTAACAGGGGCATAGCGTTTCCTTTTCATTATTATTAACCAAAACGATAGACGATACCGAAACCGGAAGGGGGATAGCGCCACTGCTGCAGCGTTTTTTCATCGCACAATAAGCGACACGCGCCGCACTCCAGGCAGCCGCGATAATCAACAAGGAGTTCGCCGTTTGTGGTGCGGGCAAAAACCCCTGCCGGGCAGACCTTGATGAGCCGCGCAACTGTTTCTGATTCGGGAGAGGCTGCCGGGACGATATGCGGCGTGTCGGCATGACGCCAGACATTTCGGGCTACAGACATCGTAAACTCCTGACAATATCGCCTGCCAGATGGCGCAGGCCGTGGCGACGGAAATGACGCCAGATTAACTGGCGCAGCGGCGCGGGAGGGTGAACGCCGGGTTGCCAGAGTTCGTCAGAGATCGCCTGCATCAGCTCCGGCCAGCGGCGATACCAGCCAGGACGCTGGAGCAGCGCCGGAACATGCTGATAGCGCTGCAATATTTCCCACATCAGGCTGCTTTTTATCTCTTGCGCGTAGCGATCCGCCAGGTTTTGCGGCGCAGGCGTCCTGCAGGCGGCAATCAGCGTGTTTGCTGCAGCCTGTGCACCGATCAGCGCCATGTCCATTCCTCTGACGGTAAAGCCGGTGTTAATGCAGGTGCCCAGCGCATCGCCGACCAACAGCCAGCCTTCTCCGGCATAGCGTGGTGGCAGACTGTGTAACCCGCCTTCCGGGACCAGGTGCGCGCCATATTCCAGCGTTTCACAGCCGCGTATCAGTGGGCGCAGGGCAGCGTGTTGTTTTAACTGTGGCAACAGTTCACGTGCCGGTGTGTTAGCGCGGGTCAGGCTGGAGAGAGGACAAACGATGCCGAGCGAAAGCGTGCTCTGGTTGGTATAGAGAAACGCTCCGCCGGGCAGGTCTTCGCAAATGCCGCCGCTAAAGAGCATGGCGGCACCTTCATCTGCTTCAAGGCGAAAACGCGCTTCCAGGAGATGCTTATCCAGCGCCAGCACTTCTTTGATCCCCAGCGCCATGGACGATGGCGAAGGCGGCGTCAGCAGCGCGTGGCGCTGGGCCAGTTCGCTATTGGCTCCCTCCGCCAGAACCACAACGCGTGCGGACAGCGTTTCGTCATCCGCGATGACGCCGCAGATCCTGCCTGCTTTTTGTACCAGTGAGGTTACCGTAACGCCGGTAATGCACTGCACGCCTTCCGCTTCAGCCTGACCGACGAACCACGGATCGAAGCGCGCGCGAAGCAGGCTCCAGGTGTCACCGCCTGGCTGAAGGCTGGTGCAGGTTGTGGCGCCCTCACGGGCCAGCAGGGTCAGGTTTTCCAGGGTGATACGGCGTTCGAGCGGCGCAGTTTGCAGATAGTCGGGGAGCAGTTCGGCGAGGGCGTGGCAGTATAAACGCCCACCGGAGAGATTTTTACTGCCAGGCTGTTCACCACGTTCGAGCAACAGGACCGACAGTCCAGCCCGGGCGCAGCGCAGGGCACAGGCGGTGCCCGCGATTCCCGCGCCGATTACGATAATGTCAAAATCATCTGCCATTTTGCGCTCCAGTGAATCAGAGCGCATAACACTAACATAAGGCTATTTAAGGAAAATTGACCACTGACACAATCGAAAAATTACGCTCCGCGATACACACAGCCCGCAGTGCAGGTCTCTTTGATCATCACGGCGCTTAACAGCGGCACCTGCGGTTTGATCTGGTCCCAGATCCATTTTGCCAGCACTTCGCTGGTTGGGTTTTCAAGGCCGGGGATGTCGTTCAGATAGTAGTGATCCAGGCGATCGTAAGTGGGCTTAAAGGCCGCCTTCAGCTCGGCAAAGTCCATGATCCAGCCGGTATGTGGATCGACCTCACCGGTTATTTCAAGACGCACCATAAACGAGTGTCCGTGCAGGCGGCCACATTTGTGTCCGGCCGGGACGTGCGGAAGATGGTGTGCGGCTTCGAAGATGAAATCTTTAAACAGGGTGGTGGACATCATGAACTCTCACGTAATGCGGAAAAAACCGCCGCATAGTACCGGAAAGCACATTTTTTAGCATTAACTAAAACGGTCTTTCGCATCGCTGCTGTGGGAAGTGGCGATTTTTCTGTTTTTTGTAGATATATTTCAATGGATTAGATAATCGGTTTTATCGTTAAGAACGACAACTAAAACAGGTTAGTCCATTTGGTTATTTATTATTTCCATCCCTTCTTTAATTGTTATTATCCCCGCCGTTAACCTTAACGCTAGTTTGGTCTTTTTGCATAAATTCCGCTTTGCTACTGGAACATAACGACGCATGACAACACAGGCCCCACCTTCAAATTTGCTTCCCCTGAACCCGGAGCAACTGGCGCGCCTTCAGGCCGCAACCACTGATTTTTCTCCCACTCAGCTTGCCTGGGTCTCCGGCTATTTCTGGGGCATGCTCAACCAACAGCCC
>JAFACP010000192.1 GCA_023425455.1 Pseudomonadota bacterium
GTGCAGGAAAGGACAGATCGTGCCGGATTCAGATCTGATATCTCATCTTGCCAGATCGGGTGTCAGGAGAGGGTTCGGAGCAGGCACGTGGCGAAAAAACTTCCACAAGAGTACAGCTGAAGGACATAACAGAAAAGAAAAAGGGCCATGTTATTCGCTAACATGGCCCTGAATAGTGGCGGAACGGACGGGACTCGAACCCGCGACCCCCTGCGTGACAGGCAGGTATTCTAACCGACTGAACTACCGCTCCGCGTTGTGTTCCGTTGGGAACGAAGCGGATATTACGGATTGCCCCGTAACTCGTCAACGCTTTTTCTTACGTTTTTAATCGTTTGCTGCAAAAATCACCCGCATGCTGATTTTACGCGCATTCGGGCACTGTTTATGCACGCCAGAGGCAGCTTCCGCCCTTCTTCTGCACTAAATCCAGACGAGATTCATGGCTAACCCGCTCTTCGTCACTCGCTAAAATAACGCGTAAACGGCTTGCCTGGCGCACAACTCGCTGAATTCCCGCCTCCCCTTGCGTTTGCTGAGATTCATTTTCCATACTGAACGCCATTGACGTCTGACCGCCGGTCATCGCCAGATAGACGTCTGCCAGGATCTGGGCATCGAGTAACGCCCCGTGCAGCGTTCGTTTGGTGTTGTCTATCTCATAGCGTGAGCAGAGCGCATCGAGGCTGTTACGCTTGCCGGGAAACATTTTCCTTGCCAGCGCAAGGCTGTCGGTGACGTTACAGAAGGTGCTGGTTTTTGGGATATCGCGCTGCAGCTTACTGAACTCATAGTCCATAAAGCCGATATCAAACGATGCGTTATGAATGACCAGCTCAGCGCCGGTAATGTATTCGAGAAATTCGTCCGCGACATCCGCAAAGGTGGGCTTATCGAGCAAAAACTCATCGGCAATACCGTGAACGCCGAAGGCCTCCGGGTCCACCAGCCGATCGGGCTTCAGATAGACGTGGAAGTTGTTTCCCGTAAGACGACGGTTTACCACTTCAACGGCACCGATTTCGATAATCTTGTGCCCTTCGTAGTGTGCGCCAATTTGGTTCATACCGGTGGTTTCGGTATCAAGAACAATCTGGCGAGTAATTGCAGTGCTCATAGCGGTCATTTATGTCAGACTTATCGTTTAACTGAACGTTTCGAATACAGGAAGTCTACCAGAGATGCGTAAACAGGTAGAAATTTTCACCGATGGATCTTGTCTCGGTAACCCAGGTCCTGGCGGCTATGGTGCCATCATGCGTTATCGCCAGCACGAAAAGACTTTTAGCGAAGGCTATTTTCTGACCACCAACAACCGTATGGAGCTGATGGCGGCGATCGTGGCGCTGGAGGCCCTGAAAGAGCATTGCGATGTGGTGCTGAGCACCGACAGTCAGTATGTGCGCCAGGGCATTACCCAGTGGATCCACAACTGGAAAAAACGCGGCTGGAAGACCGCGGATAAGAAACCGGTGAAGAATGTTGATCTCTGGAAACGTCTGGACGCCGCGCTCGGCCAGCATGAAATTAAGTGGGAATGGGTGAAAGGCCACGCCGGACATCCGGAGAACGAACGTTGCGATGAGCTCGCCCGCGCGGCAGCCTCAAACCCAGTGCATGAGGATACCGGCTACCAGCCTGATGCCTGATCACGGCTTTCGGTATTGTCGCGTTGCGCCAACGGTCTGGCGGATTTGGGCTTTCGATTTACTTTGCTTCATCGGGTTAAGCGTCAGAGGGATGGTGCGCTTACGTGCCACAATAAATTGCAGGCAGCCCAGCGCCGGCAGGTGTGTGCTCAGTAAGGCGCCGCCCTGTCGCGTCCACGGCAGCACGTGAAAGCCGCCATAGCAAAGCACTTCGAAGTTTAACAGCGATAGCCAGTCCAGCTGACGCACCATCGTAAACATCCGGCTGTTATAGGGTGCCTTACGTGATAACACCGGCACCAGCTTGCGAAGCCCCATCAGACTCAGCGGATTAAAACCGCTGAGGACCAGCCAGCCGTCATCAATAAGCACGCGATCGGCCTCACGAAGCAGACGATGCGGGTCACTGCACCACGGCAGCGTATGTGCCAGCAGGCAGGCATCTACTGATTTTTCCGCAAACGGCAAATACAACGGGTCGGCCTGCACCTGCACAGGCGATCCCGCCAGGGAGACATTCACCTGATGAGAGATAGCGCAGCTTTCGGTATTGATTTCCGCGCTGAGATTGCCAATCTTAAGCAGGTGAAAACCATACATTTTCGCCAGCCAGGGTTTTAGCTGTTGCTCTAACGCCTCGCGATAATATTCGCCCCAGGGCAATTCCGCCCAACGTTCCGGTGCTGCGACAGCCTGAGGTATCCTTGCCGGTTTCATCAACACACCCGCCACGCTATAAGAGGTAATGTATGAATCTTATCAGTATTCCTGCCTTTCAGGACAACTACATCTGGGTTTTAGTTGACGACGATCGTCGCTGCATCATCGTCGATCCCGGTGAATCAGAGCCCGTTTTACAGGCGATCGGCGAAAACGGCTGGCTGCCAGAAGCAGTGCTCCTGACACACCATCATCACGATCATGTGGGTGGCGTCGCGGCCTTGCGGGCACAATTTCCGCATCTTACGGTTTTCGGGCCGGCGGAGACACAGGACAAGGGAACCACGCAGGTTGTGAAAGAGGGTGACAGATGCCGCATCCTGGGGTGGGAATTTTCCGTATTTGCTACCCCAGGTCACACTTTGGGCCATATTTGTTTCTACAACAAACCTTATCTTTTTTGCGGTGACACGCTCTTTTCTGGCGGCTGCGGAAGGCTATTTGAAGGAACCGCAGCGCAGATGTATCAGTCTTTACAGAAGATTAGCGCACTCCCGGATGACACCCTCGTATGTTGCGCACATGAGTACACATTAGGAAATATGAAGTTTTGCGCAAGCATCTTACCCGACGACCCTGCGATTCAAGATTATTACCACAAAGTGAAGGAGTTACGTGCAAAAAACCAAAAAACCTTGCCGGTAACGCTGAAAAATGAGCGAGCAATAAATGTCTTCCTGCGAACAAATGATATTGATTTAATTAAAAAAATAAACAAAGAAACAAATTTGCAACAACCAGAAGAACGATTCGCCTGGTTAAGGTCAAAGAAAGACAACTTCAGCTAATTCCGGGTTGCCTTTTCAAAATTTCGCCGTTATCATCGCTCGTCTTTTAAGCAACTATTGACACACACATGAAGGCAAAAGCGATATTACTCGCCTCTGTCCTGCTTGTAGGTTGCCAGTCACAAAACGGCAGCAACGTACAACAGCACGCACAGAGCCTTTCTGCGGCTGGTCAAGGGGAAGCAGGGAAGTTTACGAGTTCAGCGCGATGGATGGACGATGGGACGTCTTTCGCGCAGGAGCAGAACTTGTGGGCCTCTATTGGCGACGAGCTAAAGATGGGGATTCCGGAAAATAGCCGGATTCGCGAACAGAAACAGAAGTATTTGAGAAATAAGAGCTATCTCCACGATGTAACGTTACGGGCAGAGCCGTATATGTACTGGATAGCCGGGCAAGTTAAGAAACGTAACATGCCTATGGAGCTGGTACTCCTACCCATAGTGGAGAGCGCTTTTGACCCACATGCGACGTCTGGCGCCAATGCCGCAGGCATTTGGCAGATCATACCGAGCACAGGGCGCAATTATGGTTTAAAGCAGACCCGCAACTACGATGCACGTCGTGATGTTGTCGCGTCAACGACGGCAGCGCTCGACATGATGCAACGTCTGAACAAGATGTTCGACGGAGACTGGTTGTTAACTGTCGCAGCGTACAACAGCGGTGAAGGTCGTGTACTGAAGGCAATGAAAGCGAATAAAGCGCGTGGAAAATCCACCGACTTCTGGTCGCTCTCACTGCCGCGGGAGACCAAAATTTACGTACCTAAAATGCTGGCATTGAGTGACATACTCAAGAACAGCAAGCGTTACGGTGTACAACTGCCAACATCAGACGAAAGTCGTGCACTGGCGCGTGTTCGTCTCAGCAGCCCGGTTGATATTCAACAGGTCGCTGATATGACGGGTATGTCGGTCAATAAGCTGAAAACCTTTAACGCAGGTGTGAAAGGCTCAACGTTGGGTGCAAGCGGCCCGCGCTATGTAATGGTTCCGCAGAAGCATGCTGAGCAGTTACGTGAGTCTTTAGCGTCGGGTGAGATAGCTGCTGTTCAGTCAACGCTGATTGCAGACACATCATCCGTTAGCAGCCGCAGCTATAAGGTTCGTTCGGGTGATACGCTCTCGGGCATAGCCTCACGTCTTGGCGTGAGTACGAAAGATCTGCAGCAGTGGAATAATCTGCGCGGTTCCGGCCTGAAAGCGGGCCAGACCCTGACGGTCGGTGCAGGTAGCAGCGCACAGCGTCTCGCCAGCAACAGCGATAGCATCACCTATCGCGTGCGGAAAGGTGATTCGTTGTCCAGTATCGCAAAACGACACGGCGTAAATATCAAAGATGTGATGCGCTGGAATAATGATACTGACAATCTGCAGCCGGGCGACCAGCTCACGTTGTTTGTGAAAAACAGCGCGACGCCAGACTCCTGATCGCACAATCTGAAGATAAAAAGGCACCGATTCCCCTCGGTGCCTTTTTTGTTTTATCCTGCTTTTTGCGCCTCAGCCATGATGGTATCGCTGGTAAACGAGCCATCATCCTGCAGTTCAAAGTAGGTTTTCACGTCCGCAGACGCGCTCTGCTGGTACAGTCTGATAGCCTCGCGTAATGCTTCCGGCGTGCGCATGCGTGCAATCCACGAACTGAACTCCAGCGGCAGGCGGTCTGTAATCAATGAGCGGGAAATTAAACCGGCTTCGGTGATAAACGACAACCACTCCCCACTGGCATAATTTCTTACATGCGATGTGTCACGCAATACCTCCACCGTCTGTAACCAGATATCCCTGACCGGATGCCCCGGAGACATAATATCCATGATGATGAAAATGCCTCCCGGCTTCAGCACGCGTTTCACCTCCCGCAACGCCTGACCGACATCGTGCCAGTGATGCGCGGAATAACGACTGATCACGATGTCAAACGAGTGCGCCTCAAAGGGTAATGATTCGGCATATCCCTGACGGGTGCTGATGTTGTTCAGCCCTTTCGCCTTTGCCGCTTCGCCCACCACCTCGAGCATCTGAGCGGATAAGTCATACGCCACCACCCGAGCCACCTGCCCGGCAGCCGTAAAACTGGCGTGACCGGCGCCACAGCCCAGATCCAGCAGATGCGCCTGCGGAAAGGCCGCCAGACGCTCCGCGAGGCGGACCAAATCGCGACCGGATGCGTGTACGGCGCTACTGAGGTAAGCGCTGGCCTGAGAGCCAAACTGTTGTTCTACGTTGTCATGATGGGAACGTGTTGTCGTCATTGAGCTGTCCTTTTGTTGGTTAAATAATAAAGGGCAGCACCCGTGCAGGCCTGCCCCACGGCAGACCTGACATACCGTTATCGCTCAGGTTTGCCGGGACTGAATTCGACTAGTAGCGGATTGTGATCGGAGGCGCGCGTGACCAGCACAGAGGCATCGTCTACGCTCAGGCCACGATAGAAGACAAAATCGAGCGGACGACCAAACGCTTTTTTTCGCTGATCGTCGTGAAAATGGACTTCGCGCAGCGACATTTCGCGCGCAAAGCGATACAGCGCGTTCATACGCGGACGACTCCAGGCATTGAAGTCCCCGGCCATGATGATTGGCCCGCTGTGATGGGCGATCTGATCGCCAATGGGAAGTAATTGCTTACTATAAACGTCGACGCCGAGACTGAAGTTCACCGCGTGAATATTCACCACCATCAGCAGACGGGTATCTGGCAGCGGGTAGACGGTGACCAGCGCTGATTTAGCCAGGCGCAGGATCGGCTCGCGCTCGCGAAGCGGGCAGCAATAGACCGGATGTGCGGCGGAGAGCGTCATAACGCCAGAGGGATGTTGCGGTAAAACAAATGCCGGCACCTGGTCGGCCGCCAGATAGTTGGTCGTGGCAAAGCGTACCAGCTCAGGGGTGGTTTGCGCCTCCTGCAACAGCATCAGATGGGCATCTTTGCCAAAGTTTTTGAGGACGGATAACCACTCTGCACGCTGCTGTTTAAAGATATTCCACACCAGCACCCGAATTTTTTCATCGCTGCTTAATGGTGCACCGGCGGGCAATGCCTGGCTAATGCTCGCGAACGATCCCGGAGGCATGATTCTCTCCGCGGGCAATCCGGCAACATAACGCATGGCATAGGTATTTTTTCGCACTGTTGGAAACAACCTCTGTAACATGAACCAGCCCGGAAAACGGACTGGTTCTACTGTTATAGGGATTTTAGGTCACACTTTCAACGCAATTCCTGAGAAACCTTTTCTGCTGAAGTCAGTATGTGCTCACTCTTATTGTCTGGGCCGCGATATGTCTGTCTGTCCAGTCGCCCGCTCAGGCTAATCAACAGGAAGGCCACGAATACAATCCCTGCGCCGATCCACGGCGTTTGCGTCAGGCCGAAATGGGCAACGGTTTGTCCGCCAATAACAGAGCCAAGCGCAATACCGATATTAAACGCCGCAATGTTCAGTCCGGATGCCACATCTACCGCATTAGGCGTGTAACGTTCTGCTTTCTGTACCACATAGACCTGAAGTCCTGGCACGTTGCCAAATGCAAAAATGCCCATCACCAGTAGGGTGGCCAGCGCCAGATAGTGGCTTGATGCCGTGAACTGGAAGATCAGCAGCAGTACAACCAGCGCCGCGAAGATGAACTTAAGCGCCGGCACCGCGTCATGTTTATCGGCCAGTTTTCCCCCCCAGATATTGCCGATGGCGACAGAAATACCGTAACCCAGCAGGATCCAGCTCACGGCATCAGGAGAAAAGCCAGCGAGATCCTGCATCATCGGCGCCAGAAACGTAAACGCGGTGAATACCCCGCCATAGCCCAGGGCGGTAATGGCATAAATAATAAGCAGACGTGGATGCGTTAAGACCTGTCGTTGCTCTTTGAGGCTTGTTGTCGCACGGCCAGCAATATTGGCGGGCACAAGCAGCAGGCTGGCGATCAGTGCAATCACGCCGAGCAGCGAGACGGCAAGAAACGTTTCACGCCAGCCAACATGCTGGCCGATGAAGGTTCCCAGCGGGACGCCTGTCACCAGTGCAACGGTAAGCCCGCCAAACATAATCGCGATAGCAGATGCCGCTTTTTCTTTTGCCACCAGGCTGGTCGCAATTGTTGAGCCAATCGAGAAAAATACGCCGTGCGCAAGGCCCGTCAGTAGTCGGGCAATAACCAGCGTACTGTAGCCCGGAGCCTGCCAGGCAAGGAGATTCCCGGCGGTGAATAGCACCATCAGCGCGACTAACAGCGGCTTGCGTGGAAAACGTGCGGTGAGCGCGGTGAGCACCGGCGCACCGATGGCCACGCCCAGCGCGTAGATAGAAACCAGCAGCCCGGCTGAGGGCAGCGAGACAGCAAGCTGGTCCGCAATTGCGGGAACCAGCCCGACAATGACAAACTCCGTCGTGCCGATTGCAAAAGCACTGATCGTCAGGGCAAGTAGCGCCAGTGGCATAAAATACTCCGTATCATCAGGATTAAGATGACAGGCAGTATGCGCCGGTGATTAAATAACAAAAACACCCATAATCTCAATATAATTTTGCGGATGGTGCAACAATGAAAGCAACCTCAGAAGAGCTGACTATTTTTGTCGCGGTGGTTGAAAGCGGCAGTTTTAGCCGCGCAGCAGAACAGCTTGGGCAAGCCAACTCCGCAGTCAGCCGCTCGGTGAAGAAGCTGGAGATGAAGCTGGGCGTAAGCTTGCTTAACCGGACAACGCGCCAGCTGAGCCTGACGGAAGAGGGAGAGCGCTATTTTCGGCGCGTACAGTCTGTGCTGCAGGAAATGGCGGCAGCAGAAACCGAAATTATGGAGACGCGCAGTACGCCACGCGGTCTGCTGCGCATTGATGCGGCGACCCCGGTCATTTTGCACTTCCTGATGCCGCTGGTTAAGCCATTCCGCGAGCGGTACCCCGAGATGACGTTATCGCTGGTCTCCTCTGAAACCTTCATTAACCTGATAGAGAGGAAAGTTGATGTGGCGATTCGGGCTGGCACCCTGACGGACTCAAGCCTGCGCGCTCGCCCGCTCTTTACCAGCTACCGTAAAATTATCGCTTCCCCGCAGTATATCGCCCGGTTTGGCAGGCCTGAAACGGTTGACGATCTCCGTCAGCATCTGTGCCTGGGGTTCACCGAGCCTGTGTCACTGAATACCTGGCCTGTCGCCTGCCACGACGGGCAACTGCATGAGATAACCAGCGCCCTCTCCTCCAACAGCGGCGAGACGCTCAAGCAGCTATGTCTGGAGGGAAATGGAATTGCCTGTCTGTCCGATTACATGATTGATAAGGAAATTGCTCGCGGTGAGCTGGTAGAGCTGATGGCTGATAAACGCCTGCCGGTAGAGATGCCTTTCAGCGCGGTCTATTACAGCGACAGAGCCGTCAGTACCCGTATACGGGCCTTCATCGACTTTCTGAGCGAACATGTTAAAACAGCTCCTGAAGGAGCTGTTCGGGGGTGAAGGTACAGAGGGGGTGATGATTAATCCCAGTGCGGGGCTAAACCTTCCGGGCTGACCAGGCGGCCGTTGCAGTCCAGTGCAGCGATCGCTTTTTTATCTTCTTCATCAAGTACAAGATCCCCGGCCCGCAGGTTGCTGAGCAGATTTTCGCGTTTTGTTGAAGAGGGGATCACCGCGTAGCCTTCTCCCATCGCCCATGCCAGAATCACCTGTGCAGCGGTCGCATTGTGCTTTTGCGCAATGCCGACAATCACATCATCCTGCAGCGCTTTACCATACGCCAGGGTCATGTAGGAGGTGATGTGGATCCCGTGCTGCCTGGCCCAGTCGACGACCTTGCGATTTTGCAGGTAGGGGGAGAGCTCAATCTGATTGGTGGCAATATTCTCAGCGCCAACAGCCGTAATGGCCTGTTCCATCAGGGGGATCGTGAAGTTAGAGATGCCAATTTCACGGGTTAAGCCCTGCGCTTTTGCCTCCAGCAGCGCCTGCATAAATGTCTCCACGGAGACCGCATCAATGGGTGAAGGCCAGTGAATAAGCGTGAGATCGACGTAATCAGTACGCAGTTTCTGCAGGCTCTCTTTCAGAGAAGGAATGAGCTTGTCCTTGCTGAGGTTCTCCGTCCAGATTTTCGTGGTGATATAAAGCGCGTCACGCGCTACCCCACTCTCCTCAATTGCCTGACCCACAGCGGCTTCGTTTTCATAGATTTGTGCCGTATCAATGGCGCGATAGCCCAGCTCAAGAGCTGTTTTTACGGATTCGATGACCACGTCGTCTTTCAGGCGAAATGTGCCAAGACCAAATGCAGGGATCGTCATATTTTCCTCATTAATTATCATGTTTGTTGGCTGAGGAGAATTATTGCCGTTGCGGTCATACAGAAAAAGGGTGTAAAACGCAGAGGATTTTTGCACATTCAGCAAGAATCAGGAGACAGATAAGAAAAAAGCCCTGAGCGTTAACTCAGGGCTTTTAATAAGTGGCGGAACGGACGGGACTCGAACCCGCGACCCCCTGCGTGACAGGCAGGTATTCTAACCGACTGAACTACCGCTCCACCGAAGACTTCTGTAACCACCGGATTTATGCACCGGCTTACTA
>JAFACP010000202.1 GCA_023425455.1 Pseudomonadota bacterium
AAGCGAAAGCTGCGCTGCCGTCGGGTAGCACCCGGGAACAGCAATCAAATTCGCCTCTTTCAGCTTATCTGCGCTCCACTCCGCCAGCCCGTATACCGCTTTCTCAAGCAGATCAGGATGCTGATGAGTGAAACCGTAATACGTTTCATAAAACGCGCCATCGTTGACACGAAACGCGCCAGAGAGATCGAACACCACGCAGCCAGCCGCCAGGAACTGGGGCGCTAAATCGTGGCTAACCTCATGTGCAGTGGCCAAAAACACCACGTCGACGCCGTCAGTAAACTCGCGGATATCGGACATCGGCTGCAAAGGCAGATCGACAATGCCCTTAAGTTGCGGATGCAAATCGGAAATTAACTTTCCTGCATCATTGCTTTGCGCTGAGACGGTCAAAGCGGTTATGGTCATATGAGGATGGCGATTCACGTAGCTTACAAGCTCTGCGCCCGCATAACCGCTAGCGCCTACAATCAGCGTATTCAACATCGGGTTCCTTTATGCTCAACGTTAATGTATTTTTATTCACATTTATTGCATGAATATTGATACTATCACGACCTAAGGTGTGTCAACAATGAAAATGAACTTACCGCCATTTATCGAGATTTACCGCGCCCTGATTGCCACCCCCTCCATCAGTGCAACCGAAGAAGCACTGGATCAGAGCAATGAGTCTTTAATCAATCTGCTGGCGGGCTGGTTTAGCGATCTTGGGTTTAACGTTGAGGTTCAGCCCGTCCCCGGCACCCGGCATAAATTTAACCTGCTCGCCAGTACCGGACACGGTGCAGGCGGCCTGCTGCTGGCGGGTCATACTGATACCGTACCGTTTGACGATGGCCGCTGGACGCGCGACCCCTTCACCCTGACCGAGCACGACAACAAGCTCTATGGTCTGGGCACCGCTGATATGAAAGGTTTCTTCGCGTTCATCCTCGATGCGCTGCGTGACGTAGACGTGACAACGCTGAAAAAGCCTCTTTATATTCTGGCAACCGCCGACGAAGAGACCAGCATGGCGGGCGCACGCTACTTCTCTGAACACACGGCCATTCGCCCGGATTGCGCCATCATCGGTGAGCCGACCTCCTTGCAACCTATTCGTGCGCACAAGGGTCATATTTCTACGGCGGTACGTGTGCTGGGGCAATCTGGCCACTCCAGCGATCCGGCACGCGGCGTGAATGCCATTGAGCTGATGCACGATGCGATTGGCCACATCATGCAGCTGCGTGACGCCCTGAAAGAGCGTTACCACCACGATGCGTTCACAGTCCCCTATCCCACGCTTAACCTTGGCAGCCTGCATGGCGGAGACGCGTCCAATCGCATCTGCGCCTGCTGCGAGCTTCACATGGACATCCGTCCTCTGCCGGGGATGACGCTGAGCGATCTGAATGGCTTGCTGACAGAGGCGCTGGGGCCGGTCAGCGAACGTTGGCCCGGCCGCCTGACCGTCTCTGACCTGCATCCGCCGATTCCCGGTTATGAATGCCCGCCGGACCATCAGCTGGTTGCAGTGGTGGAAAAATTGCTCGGGGAAAAAACCGACGTCGTGAACTACTGTACCGAAGCGCCGTTTATTCAGACCCTGTGTCCAACGCTGGTCCTCGGCCCTGGCTCTATCAACCAGGCACACCAGCCGGATGAATATCTGGAAACCCGCTTTATCAAACCGACCCGAGAATTGATTACCCAGGTTGTTCATCACTTCTGCTGGCACTGATCGTTTCCCCTCTCCGTCGGGAGGGGAAAATCTCGCGATCCCAGTCACATTTTCATAAGCATCGCTTATCTGACGCAAAGCGAATTAAATTTCGTAAATTGCCCACATTTATTCGTTTGCTGAACCGTTTTCGCAGCAATTGACGACGGGGGTTTTACGTGGCTTTATAAAGGGAGATGACAAAATATTGTCCAAAAGATTTTCGATTGGGCATAAACAAAAATGATGGGGTGACTGGGTTTTTATGAACGAACAATATTCCGCGTTGCGTAGTAATGTCAGTATGCTCGGCAAGGTGCTGGGAGATACCATCAAGGATGCGTTAGGTGAGAACATTCTCGACCGCGTTGAAACAATCCGTAAGCTGTCTAAATCTTCCCGTGCAGGTAACGAGGCCAATCGTCAGGAGCTGCTCACCACCTTGCAGAACCTCTCCAACGACGAGCTGTTACCTGTTGCACGCGCGTTCAGCCAGTTTCTGAATCTGGCGAACACCGCTGAGCAATACCACAGCATTTCGCCGCAGGGTGAAGCTGCCAGCAACCCGGAAGTGATTGCCCGTACGCTGCGAAAACTCAAAGATCAGCCAAACCTCAACGACGCCATCATCAAAAAAGCGGTGGAATCCCTTTCGCTTGAGCTGGTACTGACCGCTCACCCAACCGAAATCACCCGTCGCACACTGATCCACAAAATGGTGGAAGTGAACACCTGCCTGAAGCAGCTGGATAATAAAGACATTGCGGACTACGAGCGTAACCAGCTGATGCGCCGTCTGCGTCAGCTGATTGCTCAGTCCTGGCACACCGATGAAATTCGTAAACATCGCCCAAGCCCGGTCGACGAAGCCAAATGGGGCTTTGCGGTGGTGGAAAATAGCCTGTGGGAAGGGGTGCCGAACTACCTGCGCGAGCTGAACGAACAGCTGGAAGAGAACCTTGGCTATCGCCTGCCGGTCGATTTTGTGCCGGTGCGCTTCACCTCCTGGATGGGCGGTGACCGCGATGGTAACCCTAACGTCACCGCTGAAATCACCCGTCATGTGCTGCTGCTCAGCCGCTGGAAAGCGACCGATCTGTTCCTGAAGGATATTCAGGTTCTGATCTCCGAGCTGTCGATGGTCGAAGCAACGCCGGAGCTGCGTGAACTGGCCGGTGAAGAGGGCGCCAGCGAACCGTACCGTTACCTGATGAAAAAACTGCGTGGTCAGTTGATGGCGACCCAGACGTGGCTGGAGGCGCGCCTGAAAGGCCAGCGCCTGCCGAAGCCAGAGGGTCTGCTGAGCCAGAACGAGCAGCTTTGGGAGCCGCTATACGCCTGTTATAAATCTCTGCAGGCCTGTGGCATGGGCATCATCGCTAACGGTGAGCTTCTGGACACCCTGCGTCGCGTGAAGTGTTTTGGCGTACCGCTGGTCCGTATCGACGTGCGTCAGGAAAGCACCCGTCACACTGAAGCGCTGGGCGAACTGACCCGTTATCTCGGCATTGGCGACTATGAAAGCTGGTCCGAAGCCGACAAACAGGCTTTCCTGATCCGCGAACTGAACTCCAAACGTCCCCTCCTGCCGCGTAACTGGGAGCCCAGCAACGAAACCCGCGAAGTGCTCAACACCTGTAAGGCTATCGTGGATGCGCCGAAAGGATCGGTTGCCGCTTACGTTATCTCAATGGCGAAAACCCCGTCAGACGTACTGGCGGTTCACCTGCTGCTGAAAGAGGCGGGTATCGATTATGCCCTGCCGGTGGCACCGCTGTTTGAAACCCTTGATGACCTGAACAACGCCAACGACGTCATGACGCAGTTGCTGAATATCGACTGGTATCGCGGCTTTATTCAGGGCAAACAGATGGTGATGATTGGCTATTCCGATTCCGCGAAAGATGCGGGCGTGATGGCCGCTTCCTGGGCTCAGTATCAGGCGCAAGACGCCCTGATTAAGACCTGCGAAAAAGCCGGTATTGAGCTGACGCTGTTCCATGGTCGTGGCGGCTCGATTGGCCGTGGTGGCGCTCCGGCTCACGCGGCACTGCTCTCGCAACCGCCGGGCAGCCTGAAAGGTGGCCTGCGCGTAACTGAACAGGGCGAGATGATCCGCTTCAAGTACGGCCTGCCGGAAGTGACCGTCAGCAGCCTGTCGCTGTATACCAGCGCTATTCTGGAAGCGAACCTGCTGCCGCCGCCGGAGCCGAAAGCCTCCTGGTGCCATATCATGGACGAACTGTCGGCCATCTCCTGCGATCTGTACCGTGGCTACGTGCGTGAGAATAAAGATTTCGTGCCTTACTTCCGTTCAGCCACCCCTGAACAGGAGCTTGGCAAGCTGCCGCTGGGTTCACGTCCGGCCAAACGTCGTCCGACCGGCGGCGTAGAGTCTCTGCGCGCCATTCCGTGGATCTTCGCCTGGACGCAAAACCGCCTGATGCTGCCGGCCTGGCTGGGTGCGGGCGCGGCGCTGCAGAAAGTGGTCGAAGACGGTAAGCAGAACGAACTGGAAACCATGTGCCGCGACTGGCCGTTCTTCTCCACGCGTCTTGGTATGCTGGAGATGGTATTCTCTAAAGCAGACCTGTGGCTTGCGGAATACTATGACCAGCGTCTGGTTAAACCTGAGCTGTGGGCGCTGGGCAATGAGTTGCGCGAACTGCTGGAGGGCGACATCAAAGTGGTTCTGGATATCGCCAACGACTCGCACCTGATGGCAGACCTGCCATGGATTGCCGAGTCTATCCAGCTGCGTAATATCTACACTGACCCGCTGAACGTCCTGCAGGCCGAGCTTCTTCACCGTTCTCGCCAGGCGGAAGAAGAAGGGAAAGAGCCGGACCCGCGCGTAGAACAAGCGCTGATGGTGACCATCGCCGGCGTTGCGGCTGGCATGCGTAACACGGGTTAACAGAACGAGGCCGGGCGACGCCTGCGTTGCCCGGCGCGAAATGGCGTTACGCAAGCCCGGCAGGCACCGCAATGCCGGGCATTACCGTGGTATCCCCCATGCAACACGATATCAGCCTTATCCTCACCGACCTTATCACCGGCACTTCGCCGCTTCGTCAGGTACATTTTGCCAGCCCTGCGACACCCACTCCGGAACTCGCTCTGCAGGTCGATTTTCCACGACTGGAAATCGTGCTTGAAGGCGCGGTTAATGACCGGGTAGTGCCGACGTTGCAGCAGCATGATGTTCTGTATGTCCCGGCCGGAGGCTGGAACGACCCGCAGTGGCAAACGCCGGCCACAACGCTGAGCATTCTTTTTGGTAAGCAACAGCTCGGTTTTAGCCTGCTGCACTGGGATGGCACACAGGTTCTGAATCTGGCAAAGCAGCACGTTGCCCGTCGCGGCCCGCGTATTGGCTCCTTTCTGCTACAGACCCTGCATGAAATGCAGATGCAACCCCACGAACAACAAACGGCACGGCTGATTGTGGCCAGCCTGCTGAGCCACTGCGTCGACCTGCTGGGCAGTCAGATCCAGACCGCTTCCCGCAGTCAGGCGTTGTTTGAAGCCATTCGACGCCATATTGACGAAAATTATGCCACTCCGCTCACCCGGGAATCCGTCGCGCAGGCGTTTTACATCTCGCCTAACTACCTGTCTCATCTGTTTCAGAAAACGGGAGCGGTGGGGTTTAATGAATATCTGACGCACACCCGGCTCGAGCACGCACGCCAGTTGCTGAAGGGGTATGATTTAAAAGTGAAAGATGTGGCTCTTGCCTGCGGTTTCATCGACAGTAACTATTTCTGTCGTTTATTCCGTAAACATACCGAGCGTTCGCCGTCAGAGTATCGTCGTCAGTACCACAGCCAGTTGACCGGAAAAGCGATCAGTCCAGAATGACCTGCGTATGCTGCGGCGCAAAGAACATCTTACGCACTGCGCCCATCACCTTTTGCGGATCGCGCAGAAACGCATTAATGCCGCATTTCACGTAGCGAACATCGTTAAAACGCTCACTGCCCGCCAGATCAATATCGGTGATCAATAACACGACATCCGCCCGGCGGATCTCGTCATCCGTCAGCTGGTTTTCAATCCCCAGCGCCCCCTGAGTTTCAATGTGAACGCTCCAGTGCTCCTGCTGGCAGAGCTTTTCAAGTCGCTCAGCCGCCATATAGGTATGCGCCACTCCGCTGACGCAAGCGGTCACGGCCACCAGATGACGCTCTGTTATTACAGTCATTTTCAACCTCCGGTGGTGACGTGAAATCCTTTACGCTCTGCCATCAAACGCATTGTCGCGACGTCATCTTCTGTCGGTGTAACCACATTCTGCATCACCCATTCCTGCCCCAGAAGACGATATTTTGCCTGCCCGAACGCATGAAAAGGCAGTAAATGCAGCTGTCGTATACCTGAACCGAGCAGAAACGCCAGAATGCTCGCCATATTGGCCTCAGTGAGCGTAAAGCCTGGAATAAGCGGCACTCGCGGGATCACATTCACCCCTTCCGCCACCAGCCGCCGAAAATTATCCAGCACTCTGGGCTGATTGATCGCCGTGACTGAAAGCGCGCGCTCAGGATCCATTATTTTCAGATCAAACAGCACTTCATCACACTGGCGGGCCAGCGGCAATAGCCGGGAAAATGCAGCATCTCCTGCTGTTTCGATAGCCGTATGCACGCCGTAACGCCGCAGGCGCTGCAGAAAGTGCGTCGCAAAAGCCGCCTGCATCAGCACTTCACCGCCAGACAGCGTGACGCCGCCCCCCGACACGCGATAAAAGACATCATCCTT
>JAFACP010000273.1 GCA_023425455.1 Pseudomonadota bacterium
GCGATGGGCTGCGGGACGCGCTGGACCCGAAAATTAAAGGCTAAGACCGGAAAAGGGCCGGGTAGCGCTGACGCTATACCCGGCCTGCTCAGACAGGTTTTGCTCAGTGAACCCGGCTTCCCCAGAGATCGTACTCGTCGGCGTTTTCGACTTTTACGCGCACAATATCACCGGGTTTAACGTTGGTTTCACCGTTCAGATACACTGCACCGTCGATCTCCGGCGCATCCGCCATGCTGCGGCCAATCGCGCCTTCTTCGTCCACCTCATCGATGATCACCAGAACTTCACGACCCACTTTTTCCTGCAGGCGTTCAGCGGAGATCTGCTGTTGCAGCTGCATAAAGCGGTTCCAGCGCTCCTCTTTTACCTCTTCAGGCACCTGATCGGCCAGTTCGTTGGCGGTGGCACCTTCAACCGGGCTGTACTTAAAGCAGCCTACGCGATCCAGACGTGCCTCTGTCAGGAAATCGAGCAGCATCTGGAAATCTTCTTCCGTTTCCCCCGGGAAACCGACGATGAAGGTGGAACGCAGGGTCAGGTCCGGGCAGATTTCACGCCACTGTTTAATGCGCGCCAGCTGACGGTCTACGGAGCCTGGACGCTTCATCAGCTTCAGAATACGCGGGCTGGCGTGCTGCAGCGGAATATCCAGGTACGGCAGGATCTTGCCTTCTGCCATCAGCGGGATCACGTCATCAACGTGCGGATACGGGTAAACGTAGTGCAGGCGCGTCCAGATCCCCAGTTTCGCCAGCTGTTCGCACAGGCCGACCATGCTGGTTTTCACCGGCTCGCCGTTGTGGAAGCCCGCGCGATGCTTCACGTCTACACCGTAAGCCGACGTATCCTGAGAGATCACCAGCAGCTCTTTTACGCCGGCATCCGCCAGACGCTTCGCTTCTGCCAGCACCTCGCCGATTGGACGGCTGACCAGATCGCCACGCATGGACGGGATAATGCAGAAGGTGCAGCGATGGTTACAGCCTTCGGAAATTTTCAGGTACGCGTAGTGACGCGGCGTCAGTTTCACCCCCTGTTCCGGCACCAGGCTCAGGAACGGGTTGTGCTTTGGTTTCGGCACATAGTGATGGACATGCTCCAGCACCTGCTCATAGCTGTGTGGACCGGTGATCTCCAGCACTTTTGGGTGCACCTCGCGAATTTGATCTTCTTTCGCGCCCAGACAGCCGGTGACGATCACTTTGCCGTTCTCATTCAGGGCTTCGCCAATAGCTTCCAGTGATTCCTGAACGGCGCTGTCGATAAAGCCGCAGGTGTTCACGATCACCATGTCGGCGTTGTCGTAGCTTGGCACCACGTCATAGCCTTCAGTACGAAGTTCGGTCAGGATGCGCTCAGAATCCACCAGGTTTTTCGGGCAGCCCAGCGAGACAAAGCCGATTTTCGGCTGGTGCATAACATTGCTCATAGGTTAAAAATTCATCAATTATGGAGTTATCAGGGCGGGATTTTACAGCGTTCTGCAGGGGATTTATACACTCTTTGCGCAACCGCGATGGCCGGCAAAGGTTGTAACATTGTAAATGATGTTAACCAATTGGCTTTTGTTGATCTGTAGCATTAAATTGTACAAAAAATGACCTTATCCTGAATGGGCACAATGGCTGACAGGGGAGGAAATAGCATGTCCGTTGACAGACTAAAACGCGATCTGCTTAACAAGCTGATCAACGCCCGAATCGATCTTGCCGCGTATCTGCAGTTGAGGAAGGCGAAAGGGTATATGTCAGTCAGCGAAAGCGAACATCTGCGCGATAACGTTTTTGAATTAGGCAATTTCATGCGTGAAAAAGCACCGATTCTGCAAGCGGAATACGCTGAAAGCGAGCTGATTGCTCTGCGCCGCGCCGCTGAGGTGCTCTCCATTGCAGGGGTATGTTTGATGACCGGACGTCACGACTGCCCGACATTTATCGCTGTCAACGCGGAGAAGCTCGAACACTGCCTGACTACGCTCTCTCTATGCATCATGTGTCTGAACGAGCACACCAGGCTTGAACAGCACTAAGCCCGGGGGAGGCGACTCCCCCTTCTGATTAAGCTTTTGTAAAAGTCACATCGCTGCCTGACGCAGTGGCTAATCTTTATGCCATATGCCGACAAAGGAGCGCGTTATGCCCCGATCCTCGCTGATTTTCCTGCCTGTGCTGTTACTTCCCTTTTCTCTGCTTGCCGCGCCCGGTGCGGTCAGGGTGGAGGTATTGCAGAACCGACTGGATCACCCCTGGTCGCTGGCATTTTTGCCGGGCAGCCAGGGCCTGCTCGTGACGCTGAGGGGCGGAGAGCTTAAACACTGGCAGGCGGGG
The DNA here is from genome assembly GCA_023425455.1 of Pseudomonadota bacterium. Classification (GTDB taxonomy): domain Bacteria; phylum Pseudomonadota; class Gammaproteobacteria; order Enterobacterales; family Enterobacteriaceae; genus Enterobacter. The sequence goes on from JAFACP010000273.1 coordinate 2,331, forward strand.
AAAGGGCTCTCCGCTCCGATTTCCGGCGTACCTGAAGTCTGGGCAAAGGGTCAGGGTGGGCTGCTGGACGTGGCGCTGGCGCCGGACTTCGACCATTCCCGCCGTGTCTGGCTGAGCTATGCCGAAGCGGGTCAGGATGGCAAAGCGGGAACGGCGGTAGGGTATGGGCGCTTAAGCGAGGATCTCTCCCGCATTGCCGGGTTTCAGACGGTGTTTCGCCAGATGCCGAAGCTCTCCACCGGCAATCACTTTGGCGGCAGGCTGGTGTTTGACGGTAAAGGGCACCTGTTCATTGGCTTAGGCGAAAATAATCAGCGCCCGACGGCGCAGGATCTGGATAAGCTGCAGGGTAAAGTGGTGCGTCTGACGGAGGAGGGGAAAATCCCCGCCGATAATCCCTTTGTGAATAACCCCGGCGCGCGGGCGGAAATCTGGTCATACGGCATTCGCAACCCGCAGGGAATGGCGATGAACCCGTGGAGCGACACGCTGTGGCTGAATGAACACGGTCCGCGCGGCGGCGATGAGATTAATATCCCGGAAAAAGGCAAGAACTACGGCTGGCCGCTGGCGACGCACGGCATTAACTATAGCGGGCTGAAGATCCCGGAAGCACAAGGGGAACACGTTGCCGGCACCGAAAAGCCGCTGTTTGTCTGGAAAGTGTCGCCCGCGGTAAGCGGGATGGCCTTCTACAATAGCGATCTATTCCCGCAGTGGAAAAACAGGCTGTTTATCGGCGCGCTGAAGGATAAAGACATTATCGTGTTGCGCGTTAATGGCAAAAGCGTCACGGAAGAGGGGCGTATTCTCGGCGATAAAAACCAGCGTATACGCGACGTTCGGGTTGGGCCGGATGGCTATCTGTACGTGTTAACCGATGAGACGGACGGGCAGCTGTTGAGAGTCAGCCCGTCCGCGCCGTGATCAGCTTACGGGCGTCATCACGGTATTATGGTACGCCGGGCGTTCGCTAAGCTGCTGGATCCAGCGTTCGAGGTGCGGACGTGGCGTCCAGGTCAGGCCCATGTTGGTGAGGTTCCAGACAAAAGGCGCAACCGCAATATCGCCCACGCCGAAGGCCTCGCCGGAGAACCAGCGCTGCTTCGCCAGCTCGGCATCCATCAGCGCAAAGAGGCGTTCGCAGGCATCCTGCGCGGCGTGGATCGCCGGGTAGTCGCGCTCGGCTTCCGGGGTTCTGATAAGCCCCATCAGGATCACGCGATGGACCGGGGAAAGAGTCTGGTTGGCCCAGTCCATCCATTTTTCCCCCTGCGCGCGGCGGGCCGGATTTTCTACCCACAGACGGCCTTGCCCATACTGGGCGGCCAGATAGCGGACAATGGTGTTGGATTCC
>JAFACP010000275.1 GCA_023425455.1 Pseudomonadota bacterium
CCTGCCTGCCCACCATTCCGGGTTACTGGAGCATTGGCTTTGCCGCCGGGGCGATAGGTACGCTTTCCGGCTTTACCCCCCTTCAGACCGCGCTGCTGGCAACGGTGCTCTACACCGGCTCCGCACAGTTTCTCTTTTACTCCCTCTGGGCCGCCGGGGCGGAAGTGGCCTCGGTGGTGTTTAGCGTGTTTCTGGTCAATCTGCGCTATCTGCTGATGAGCTCGGCGATGAGCGTATTTTTCCGCGAACAGCGCACCGTGCAAAAGCTGATCAGCGGGCTGCTGCTCACCGACGAAACCTTCGGCGTCGCCGTCCAGCGCGGCAGCGAGCACGGTCATGTCTCCTTTGCCTGGATGTTCGGGCTGAACCTGGCCGCCTGGCTGAACTGGATCCTCGCCTGCGTGGTCGGCGCTGTGCTGGCCTCCGCCCTGCCCCCCGCGCTGATGGAGGGGTTAAGCTTCAGCCTGGTCTCAATGTTTATCGGCCTGGTGCTGATGATCTGGTTCGCCAGCCACCGCAAGGCGCTGGAAACATTCAGCATCGCCGCCGCGGTGGCGATCACGCTACTGAGCGCCGGGCATCTGGATACCAGCGTGATTGTTATCATCGCCGCGTCGGTTTCGGCCACCCTTGCCACGCTGGGGCTTCGTCTGCGCGCAAACGGAGAGAAATAAGATGGAACATAACATTCTGCTCGCCATTTTCATCTCCGCGTTTATCACCGCGCTGATGCGCACGGTGCCGATCCTGCTGCTCTCCCGTTTTCGCCTTGCTCCTGTCGTGCAGCAATGGCTCAGTTTTATCCCCACGGCCATCATGGCGGCGATCATCACCGCTGAGCTGCTGGGCAAACCGGCGCTGACCCCTTCCGGGATCAGCATTTCGCTGCTGGCCGCCGCCGTTGCCGCGCTGGCAGGCGCGCTGACGCGTAGTCTGTTTGCCACGGTGATCGCGGGGATGGTGGCCTTCACTACCCTGAACTACCTGCTGATGTAACCGTGCGCACGACTTGACTTATTTTGTGATAAAGGTACTTTTCAGGACATGAAGAAAATCCTGATTATCGTCCCTGACGGCGGCATGCTGTTTGAAGCCGCCGGTATCGCAGACATTCTGATGCAGGCCAACCGGCTGCATCCGGAGGGGCTGTCGCACCCCCGCTATCGCATTATCGTCGCCACCACCCAGCCCCATCAGGTGATCCACGGGCAGTCCGGTCTCAATTTACTGGCAGACTACCGCCTGCCGGAGCTGGATCCGCGTGAACCACTCGACACCATCATCATTACCGGCCGCGGCATTAACGAGCAGGAGAGCACCGCCGTGGTGGACTGGCTACACCTGGCGGCCCCTCATGCCCGGCGCATCGCCTCGATTTGCGGCGGGGCCATGCTACTGGCCCAGAGCGGGCTCCTCGACGGGCGCCGCGCCACCACCCACTGGCGCCTGCTGGAGACCATGCAGGCCGCCTGGCCGACGATCGACGTGGTCGGCGGGCCGCTGTATATTCAGGACGGTCCGGTCTGGACCTCCGGCGGCGTCAGCTCGGGCTTTGATCTGACGCTGGCGCTGGTTGAAGACGACTACGGCTTTACCCTCGCCCGCGATGTGGCCCAGGACATGGTGATGTATCTGCGCCGCCCGGGCGGGCAGCTGCAGTTCAGCCGCTATACGCTGCAGCAGCCCGGCAGCAGCGGACCTATCCACGAGCTGCAGGGCTGGATCCTGCAAAACCTGACCGCCGATCTCAGCGTCGAGAGGCTGGCAGAAAGAGTGGCGATGAGCCCGCGTAATTTCACCCGCGTATTTACCCGCGACACCGGCGCGTCACCGGCCCGTTACGTCACCGAGGCACGCCTCGCCGCCGCGCGCCAGCTGCTGGAACAGACCGCCGACCCCATTGCGCAGATTGCCGCAAAAAGCGGATTTGTCAGCAGCGTTAATCTGCGCCGCGTCTTCGAAAAGCAGCTCCACCTCACCCCTGGCGAGTACCGCCAGCGCTTCCACTGCCGCAAAATGGCGTAATATGATCCTTTTTCGTCGTTTACGCCATTCCCCCCGCCGCCTACAGTAACACCAGACAACAGCGATAACCTTAAGGAGTAGCTCATGGTGAAGGTCGGTATTAACGGTTTTGGCCGCATCGGACGTAACGTCCTGCGCGCCGCACTCGGCAACCCGAATATTCAGATAGCGGCGATTAACGACCTGACGGACAGCGCCACGCTCGCCCACCTGCTGAAGTACGATTCCTTGCTCGGCACGCTACCGGTCACGGTTGACGCGGCGGACGACGCGCTGGTGGTGGACGGTCAGCGGATCGCCGTCTTTAGCGAGCGCGACCCGGCGGCGATCCCGTGGCGCGATGCGGGCGTTGAGGTGGTGATCGAGGCAACCGGCTTTTTCACCGGGCGTGAGAAGGCGGCGGTCCATATCACCAAAGGAGGCGCGAAACGCGTCATCATCTCTGCACCTGGCAAAGACGATGATCTGACGGTGGTCATGGGCGTGAACCATGCGTTGTACGATCCGGCGCAACACTACGTGGTGAGTAACGGCAGCTGTACCACCAACGGACTGGCCCCAGCGGCCCAGGTGCTGCACCAGCAGTTTGGCATTGAACACGGGCTGATGAACACCACCCATGCCTACACCAACAGCCAGGCGCTGCATGACCAGCCGGAGAAAGATCTGCGTGGCGCCCGTGCGGCTGCGCTGTCGATTGTGCCTTACTCCAGCGGCGCGGCGAAGGCGCTCGGCAAAGTGATCCCGGCGCTCGACGGCCGCCTGACCGGCTACTCGCTGCGCGTGCCGGTGCCGGTGGTCTCGATTGTCGATTTAACGGTAACGCTGAGCCGTAGCGTGAGCGTCGACGAGGTGAACGCGGCGTTCCGCGCTGCAGCTGCCAGCGGACCGCTGCAGGGCATTCTCGGCTACAGCGATGAACCGCTGGTCTCCAGCGACTATCAGGGCGATCCGCGCTCCTCCATTATCGACGGTCTCTCCACGCTGGTCATTGGCGGCAATATGGTCAAGATCCTCGCCTGGTACGATAACGAATGGGGCTTCTCGAACCGCCTGGTGGACCTGGCGCTGTTGATGGATGAGAAAGGGCTCTGACACCCTTGCCCTCCCGCTGGCGGGAGGGCCGTTTGGTTCGCTACGCGGCCTTTACCCTGACGCCTTTCAGTACCATTACCATCGCCGCGATCAGCAATATCCCGCTGACGGCAAACACGCCGCTGGCACCGTTAATATCAAACACCGCACCGCCGCCAGCCGCCCCGGCGCTAATGGCCAGTTGAATAGAGGCCACCAGCAGCCCGCCCGCGCTCTCCGCCTCATCCGGGACGGTCGTCGCAAGCCAGGTCGACCAGCCAACCGGGACCAGACCGAAAGCAAAGCCCCACAGCGCAACCAGTATGCCGTCCAGCACGGCCAGATGCCCAAACGCCACCAGCGTCAGCGCCAGCCCGCCCATGGCCAGCGGCACCAGCGCCAGCGTCAGCCGCAGGTTACGCGCCAGCAAGTGTCCGGCAATCGAGGTGCCGATAAAGTTGGCGATGCCAAAGCCCAGCAGGATCAGCGAGATGCTCTCAACGCTCGCCTGGCCGACGGTTTCAAGGAACGGACGCAGGTAGGTGAAAAAGGCAAAATGGCCGCTGAAAATCAGGATCGTTGCCAGCATCCCCCCCACCATTCCCGGACGACGCAGCACGCGAAACAGCTTAACCAGGCTGCCGCTGCTTTGCGGTTTCATTGACGGCAGCACCCACAGCTGCCAGAGCAGGGCCAGAATGCCCGGCGCAGTACACAGGATAAAGACATTCCGCCAGCCGATCAGGCTGCCGAGGTAGCTGCCGAGCGGCGCCGCCACGACGGTGGCTATCGAGACGCTGGAGAAGATAATTGCCAGCGCTTTTGGCACGTTCGCCTGCGGCACCAGGCGCATCGCGGTGGCGGTGGACATTGCCCAGAACCCGCCAATGCCGATGCCAAGCAGCAGACGGCCCAGCAGCAGCACCTGCAGCGTTGGCGCGAAGGCGACCAGCAGGCTGGAGACAATTTGCAGCACGGAGAAAAACATCAGCACCCAACGACGGTCGATACTTTTGGTCGCCGGGGTGATAAGCAACCCGGTCACCAGCGCCACCAGCGCGGTGGCGGTTACCGCCTGCCCGGCCATCCCCTCGCTGACCCCAAGACTCGCGGCCATCGGCGTCAGCAGGCTCGCCGGTAAGAACTCCGCCGTAATCAGACCGAATACCCCGAGCCCCAGTGAATAGACGGCTCGCCAGGCCGGTTTTGCCGGCGCAATCGCCTCGCCTGCCGCAACACATGAATTCATCGGTTATTCTCCTGTTATCAAAATGTGATGAATGTCGCAAAAGAATAGAGCGTTCCCCGTGGACGATCTATGACATATAATCTCCACTTATTGATTATTCGTCCGGAGTTTTGCCATGAGCGTCCCGTCACCCGATTTGATCAGCGAACTTCTGCGCGGCATGCGCCTGTCGGGGGTGAAATACCGGCGGATTGAAGCCAGCGCGCCATTTGGCGTGGCTTTTCACCAGGCGCCGGGAAAAGCGCAATTTCACTTCGTGAGTCACGGCAGCGCGATCCTGCGCATGACCGACAGCGGCGAGCGCTTCCCGCTGAGCAGCGGCGATGCGCTGTTTATGCCGAACGGCAATGCGCATGCCCTGCTCTCCGACGACCAGGCGGACATCACCCCGGTTAACGCTTTCCCGAGCGAACCGCTCTGCAACGCGGTCTGCGCCATCACCTGCGAACCCTGTCCGGAGAGTGAGAAAACGATTATTTTCAGCGGCTGTATGGATTTTGAGCTGGGCGGAATGCAGCCGTTAATCAAGGCCATGCCGCAGGTGATGATGGTCAGCCGCCTGATGTCGACCTGGCCTGAGATCCACCCGCTGCTGGCGGCGATGGAGCGCGAGTCAACGGCCCGTCAGGTCGGGTTTGCCGGGAT
>JAFACP010000291.1 GCA_023425455.1 Pseudomonadota bacterium
CAATTAATATTATCTTAATTGTTTTGTGGGGGATTACTTTATTAACGCTGATGATAGTTACCCGCGTACGTAATCTGTTCTGGATTGGCAGCAATTTCTTGTGCCTCTGTTACCTGGTAACGCTTGCGATACTCCTGCCCGGCGGACAGGCGGAAGATCTCAGCTGGTACAGCGCCCGGCTGTTCGAAACCACCGCCACGCTGATTATCATTTTTGTCCTGCTTTATGATCTCTTTAGCCTTTATCGCGATTCACACCTGAAGTATCAGCAATCGTATCAGAACTCCATTCGTGACCCGCTCACGCGACTCTATAACCGCAGCTACTTTTACGACGCCTTAAGCCATGCGCTCAGCACCGCCTCCGCCAGCCGCCCGCTGTCGGTGATTGTGAGCGATCTCGATCGCTTTAAGCGTATTAATGATTGCTACGGACATTTGCAGGGCGACAAGGTGCTGCAGTTTGTCGCAAACCTGTTAATGGATTCGGTGCGACCGCAGGATATTGCCGCCCGCATCGGCGGTGAGGAGTTTGTACTGCTGTTAAGTGATACATCATCAGATGCGGCGCAGCAGGTTGCCGAGCGTATTCGTCTGAAACTGAGCCACTTCGACAATACCAGCAGCGACGGACAACTGCCCGAGCCCATCACCATAAGTTTGGGCGTGTTTACCGCCACCTCTGCCCGGACCAGCGCACAGACGTGTGTCGAGTCAGCCGATAAGGCGATGTATGAGGCGAAAGAGAGCGGACGAAACCGGGTGGTGGTTTTCAGATGAGAAAAGCCTTGCTAAGGCAAGGCTTTTTAACGATTAATCGCGTGACTGCAGCTCATGAATATTCTGCTCAAGACGCCCGATAAGGCTAATGAGCAGTTCAAGCTCTGCCGGAGAAATGCCTGACAGGATCTCCCCGCGCGTTTTGCTGATCACCGCCTCCATCTCCGTAATGATAGGGGCCGCTTTTTCCGTCAGTTTAATCCGCTTAGCACGGCGATCGCTGGCGCAGGTTTGCCGGGAAATCAGCCCTTTCTCCTCCAGTTGATCGAGCGTACGAACCAGCGATGGCTGCTCAATACCTATCGCCTTAGCCAGCTGAATTTGCGACTGCTCAGGCGGCAACTGATGAATGTTGTGCAGCGTCACCCAGTGGGTCTGCGTTAATTCCAGAGGTTTCAGGCGATGGTCAATCAGAGCACGCCAGACGCGTACCAACCTTGCCAGATCAGAACCTAATGGCGATTCCAATTTCATCTCCTTATAATTAGCTTGCTAAGTTATTATACTGATTTTAGAATAGTGTGCAGCAATTGTATTGCCAAAACAAATGTAATAACGGCATACGGCGATATCGGCCCCATGATTTACACTGAATACTGCTGTCATCACGTTTATGTACCGGCCCTCTTCATCGCAAAGGATCTCTGCCTGTGAAGTTCTCCCTAAACGCTGCGGGGTTTCCCCTTCAGGACCTGATCGTTGGCGCATCGGTCTATTTCCCCCCCCTGTTTAAAGCCGTGCTGCTGGGTTTTTTCATCTGGCTTGTCGCCCATCGACTGCTGCGCGACTGGATGTACTCCGGTGACATCTGGCACCCGATGCTGATGGACCTCTCCCTGTTTGCCCTTTCCGTCTGTGCTGGCCTTGCTGTGTTAATTGCGTGGTAAATATGTCGCTGAAAACCCTGAAATACTTCTCCACTCTCTTTGTTCTGGCTCTGGCGTTAGTTGTCGGCTGGTGGTCATGGAATTTCTATATGCAGTCACCCTGGACGCGGGATGGCAAGATCCGCGCCGAACAGGTCAGCATTACGCCGCAGGTTTCAGGCACGATCGCCTCGCTGCTGGTTAACGATAATCAGTTTGTTAAAAAGGGCGATATCTTATTCCGTATTGATGAGACCCCGTACCGCATCGCGGTACTCAACGCGCAGGCCCAGCTAGCCAAAGCCCGCTCCGGGCTGGCGAAAGCCAGTAATGAAGCCAACCGCCGCCGACATTTGTCACAGAATTACATCTCAGCGGAAGACCTGGACACCGCCACTATCAACGTTAAAGCCATGCAGGCCGGTGTGGACGTGGCGCTCGCCACCCTGAAGCAGGCCGAATGGCAGCTGAGCCAGACGGTTGTCAGTGCGCCGGTTGACGGCTGGATAACCAATCTTTCCACCCGGACAGGTGACTACGCCACTACGGGCGTGCCGCTGTTTGCCCTGGTCGACAGCCACTCCTTTTACGTCGTGGGATATTTCGAAGAGACCAAGCTGCGCCATATTCGTGAAGGGGCACCGGCAAAGATAACGTTGTATAGCGGCACGCAGGGGTTACAGGGTCACGTTTCCAGCATAGGCCGCGCTATCTACGATCAAAGCGTTGAGACAGACTCCGGGCTGATTCCGGATATTAAACCGAATGTGCCCTGGGTGCGTCTGGCGCAACGCGTGCCGGTCCGGGTGGCGTTCGATAATCTGCCGCAGGGCACCACGCTGGTGTCTGGCACCACCTGTACCGTGTCGATTGGAACCCGATGATGAACCGGCAGGCTCTCTCCTGGCGCGCGTTACCCTGGGTAAAAGCCACGCCGGCACAGTGGCGCTATGCATTACGAAACGGCATCGCCATGTGCCTTGCGCTGACGGTTGCCTATTATCTGGATCTGGATGAACCCTACTGGGCGATGACCTCTGCCGCAGTGGTCAGCTTCCCGACCGTGGGCGGCGTGATTAGCAAAAGCCTGGGGCGGATCGCCGGTAGCCTGCTGGGGGCGACCGCAGCGCTGATTATTGCCGGCCATACCCTCAATGATCCGTGGCTTTTTCTGCTAAGTATGGCAGCGTGGCTGGGCTTCTGTACCTGGGCCTGCGCCCACTTTACCCATAACGTGGCCTACGCATTTCAGCTGGCGGGTTATACCGCGGCAATCATTGCCTTTCCGGTGGTTAACGTACTGGACACCACTGAACTATGGGATATCGCCCAGGCCCGCGTATGCGAAGTGATTGTCGGCATTCTCTGTGGCGGCGTCATGATGATGATCCTGCCCAGCACTTCAGACGGCACCGCGCTCATCAGCGCCCTGAAAACCCTGCACGCCCGTTTGCTGGAGCACGCCAGCCTGCTCTGGCGTCCCGAGACCAGCGATGAGATCCGCCTTGCGCACGAGCGCGTCATTGGCCAGATCCTGACCATGAATCTCCTGCGTATCCAGGCATTCTGGAGCCACTACCGTTTTCGTCGTCAGAACACGCTGCTTAACTTTTTGCTTCACCAGCAGCTGCGCATGACCAGCGCCATTTCCAGCCTGCGACGAATGCTGCTCAGCTGGCCTTCGCCCCCGGCACAGACGCGCGCGGTGATCGAGACCCTGCTTGCCACCCTTGCCCGTCCGGATGCCGATATTTATACCGTCGCAAAAGTGATTGCGCCGCTTGCGCCCTTCGACGATAACGACTATCGCCACCGGGCATTCTGGCAGCGCCTGAACTATTTTTGTCGCTTATATCTGCGCAGCAGCCGCTGGATCCGTGCCGTCGAAAACGCCACGCCGGTGACCGAGTTCGCCGTACCCGGCAGCCCGGCACTGGCCAGACATACCGATTCGATTGAAGCCATCTGGAGTGGTTTTCGCACCTTCTGCGCGCTGCTGGTCGTCGGGGCATGGAGTATCAGTACGCAGTGGACCTCCGGAAGCGCCGCGCTGACGCTCGCCGCCATCAGCTGCGTGCTCTACTCTGTCGTCGCCTCGCCGTACAGCTCCCTTACGCTGTTGCTGCGCACGCTGCTGCTGTTGTCGCTGTTCAGTTTTCTCGTTAAGTTCGGCCTGATGGTACAGATAAGCGACCTGTGGCAGTTTTTACTGTTCCTCTTTCCGCTATTAACCACCATGCAGTTGCTGAAGCTACAGATGCCGAAGCTCGCCGGCCTTTGGGGCCAGCTGATCGTGTTTATGGGCTCGTTTATCTCCGTCACCAATCCGCCGGTGTATGATTACGCCACCTTTCTTAACGATAACCTGGCCAAAATTCTCGGCGTCGGGCTGGCATGGCTGGCATTTGCGGTGCTGCGACCGGGTTCAGACGCGCGCAAGAGTCGCCGTCATATTCGCGAGCTGCGCAGAGGCTTTGTCGATCAGCTCAGCCGTAAGCCACATCTGCGTGAAAGCGAGTATGAATCGCTGGTTTATCACCATGTGAGCCAGCTAAATAACAGCCAGGACTCGCTTTCGCGCCGCTGGCTGTTGCGCTGGGGCGTGGTGCTGCTGAACTGTTCGCACGTGGTGTGGCAACTGAGGGCATGGGAAACCCGCTCCGACCCCCTGGCGCAGGTCCGGGACGTGTGTCTCTCCCTTCTGCGCGATGTCATGAGTGAACGCGGCGTCCAGCAACGTCCACTCGGCGCGACGCTTGCAGAGCTTCAGCGCATTTGCGATACCCTCGGGCATCATGCGCAGCCCGCCGCCCGTGAACTGGCGTCGCTTATCTGGCGACTGCATTGCTCGCTGTCGCAGCTTGAGCAGGCACCACCGCCGGGTACCCTCAGCGATCAGATAACCCCGCAGGCATAGCGGGCGCCACCGCCGCCCAGCGGTTTAGGCTGATCGGACATATTGTCGCCCCCGAGGTGGATCATCAGCGCCCTGCCTTTGATCTGCCCGAGCGTCTGCAGACGCGGGGCGAGCACCGCTCCTGTTGCTTTGCCGTCGTTGTCCACCACCAGCAGCGGAAGATCGCCAGAATGCCCCATCCCGTTCGGGCCTTCGTGTTTACCGGTGTGTTGCGGGTCAAAATGGCCGCCTGCCGCTTCCGCAGCCGAGGCTTTGCCCTCTTTCATCGCCGGCTGGCAGCTGCCGTTGGTATGAACATGAAAGCCATGTTCACCGGGAGGAAGTGCGTGCAGACTGGGGGCGAACTCCAGACCGTCGGCGGTTTCAGTGACCTTAACCGTGCCGATGGACTGACCGACGCCCTGAGGGGTGACAAGGTGCATTTCCACGGTATCGCTGGCCGCCTGCGCGCCTGCGCACACCGCCAGCGTAACCATTGCCAGAACAAAACGCTTCATGGGACCTCCCGGATTATTTTTGCCCCTTAAGTGTATACCAGGGGCAATATTTCGCCGGGGGTCTGTTTGCCGGATTATGGCACGTCGTAACCCAGCGCCGCTTTGCGGATACGGAACCACTGCTGACGGGTCATCTGCAGCTCCTGAGAGGCCAGCGCCGAGCGGACACGTTCTATCTTGCCGGAGCCGATAATCGGCAGCGGTTGTGACGGCAGACGCAGGATCCACGCATACACCACCTGCTCGATACTCTGCGCATTCAGCTCACGGGCAACGGTTTCCAGCTCATCGCGCAGAGGCTGGAACGCGTCATCGTTAAACAGACGTCCACCGCCCAGGCATGACCAGGCCATCGGGCGAATACGCAGCTGTTGCAGCTGATCGAGCGTCCCGTCCAGCAGCAGCGGCTGATGAACCGGGGAAATTTCGACCTGGTTGGTGACCAGGGTAAACGGCAGACGCGACTGCAGCAGCGCAAACTGTGCCGGGGTAAAGTTTGATACGCCGAAATGGCGCACTTTTCCGCTTTGATGCAGGCTGAGGAATGCTTCCGCAACCTCATCCGCATCCATCAGCGGGTCAGGGCGATGAATAAGCAGAAGATCGAGATAGTCTGTCGCCAGATTGACCAGCGACTGCTCGGCGCTTTTGACAATGTGATCGCTGTCAGTGATGTAATGACCCAGTGCATTGTCAGGGTTGGCGGTGGTGGCAATCCCGCATTTGGTGACGATCTCCATTCGCTTGCGCAGCGCAGGCACCAGCCTGAGCGCCTCACCAAATGCAGCTTCACACTGATAGCCGCCGTAAATATCGGCGTGATCGACCGTCGTCACGCCCACGTCCAGGTGCTCCTCAATAAAGCTTGCCAGCTGCAGCGGAGACATATTCCAGTCCATCAGTCGCCAGTAGCCCATTACAAAGCGGGAGAATTCTGGCCCCTGAGGGGCAAGGGTAATACGCTGAACCATAACATTTTCCTCCAGGAATAGATGGCATCAGTATACGCAATTACCGTCTCAAAACAGTGAGGGTTGCTGAGGTTCTTCGCTCTCAGCCGCTTTACCTGCGCGTAATTTGCGCAAAAAGCGCTGCCGACAGAGACGAAGTACGTCCTGTTTTTGCGTATCGCTCATCGTTTGCCAGTTGAAACGTTCATCGCGGGTGCGCATACAGCCGCGACAAAACCCACGCTCATCAGACTGACAAATCCCCCGGCACGGGCTCTGGATGGGAAAAAATTCCAGCTGCTCTGCCACACACACCTCCCGGAGTCGTTTATCACCTACAGTGAAGACGTTAAACGCCGCCTCCGCAAGCGTATTAGCCCACTATTATGGCATTAAGGTTTCACTAATCTTCCTTCCCTATACTCGCCGCATCAATATAACAATGGGTTTTTAAATGATGTGGCTGTTTAAAAAGTTACAGTGTAACGATATCAAATTCACGCTGGGCTGTGCGTTGTTCTTTACCGCGCTTAATGCACTGTTTATCGGCCGTAGCTGGGCCATTATTTCGCCAACGCATCTGCACGATATGCTCTTTGCCGCGTCTGTCCCCGTGGTGCTGTTCTGCGGCTGGGTCATTGTCTTTAGCCTGCTGAATATTCCCTTTATCCGCAAGCCGGTGTTGATCCTGCTGACCATGGGTTGCGCGGCCGCGACCTATTTCATGTATACCTATGGCGCGGTTATCGATCAGAACATGATTGTGAACGTCGTCGAAACGAACTCACAGGAAGCCACCGCCCTGCTTACCCCACAGCTGATCCTCTGGGTGACGATTGCCGGCCTTGTTCCCTCCGTGGTGCTTGCGCTGATGCGTATTCGTCACGGTAAGTGGTGGTACACGTTGCTGACGCGCTTTGCGGCGATACTCGGCGCGCTGCTGGTCATTATTCTTATCGCCGCCGTGTTCTATAAGGATTACGCCTCACTGTTTCGCAACAATAAAAGCATCGTCAAAATGGTCACCCCGGCGAACTACGTGAGCGCGATCGTTAAATACAGTAAAACCCGCTGGTTTGCCGGCGATCAAACGCTGGTCCGTATCGGTGAAGACGCCCATAAAGGCGCGCTGATTGCCGGACAACACAAGAAAACGGTGCTGGTACTGGTGGTCGGCGAAGCCTCCCGGGCGGCGAACTATTCGCTGAATGGCTACGCGCGTGAAACCAACCCGCAGCTGCAAAAACACAATGTCATTAACTTCACTCAGGCCTCCTCCTGTGGAACCGAAACAGCGGTCTCTGTGCCCTGCATGTTCTCCGGGATGACGCGCAAAAAATACGATGCGGATCTGGCGCGCCATCGTGAGGGGTTGCTTGATGTTCTGAATCACGCGGGGATCAACCTGCTGTGGCGGGATAACGACGGCGGATGTAAAGGCGCCTGCGATCGCATCCCCCATACGGACATGACCCAGTGGGGACTCGATCAGTTTTGCCAGGACAAGTCCTGTATTGACGACGTAAATCTCTATCGTCTTAATAACGTGCTGGACGGACTGAAGCAGGATACGGTGCTGGTGATCCACCTGATGGGCAGCCACGGTCCGGCCTATTATCGCCGTTACCCGCCGGAATTCCGGCGTTTTACGCCAACCTGCGATACCAATCAAATCCAGGATTGCGATCATCAGGCGCTAATCAATACCTATGACAACAGTATTCTTTATACCGACAGCGTGGTCAGTAAAACAATTGATGCGCTAAAAGCCCGCGAAGGAGAGATGAACACGGCGCTGATTTATCTCTCCGATCACGGGGAATCTCTGGGTGAGAGCGGCAT
>JAFACP010000378.1 GCA_023425455.1 Pseudomonadota bacterium
TATCTGAGATATCAGTACGTAAGCGTAAGTACCAGCCCATTTCACGCGCGGTTGTAATAAAGGTGTTGCCGGTGCTCTCAGGCAGCACGACGCAGAAAAATCCCTCTTCTGAGATTAAATTCGCTGCGCTGGCCAACAGAGATTTATGATCGAGCGAAGCGGTATAACGAGCCTGCTCGCGCGCCGGCGTGCCACACTCAACGCCTGGCTCATAATATGGCGGGTTACTGACGATAAGATCGTAACGAGCCGTCTGCTCTGGCGCCCAGGCCAGCACGTCGGCACATGCAACCGAGATACGATCCGCCCACGGAGATTCAGCCGCATTTTCTCTCGCCTGCTCCGCCGCCTGCACGTCGAGCTCAACCGCATCAATGGTGACCTGTTGGTCCGTACGCTGCGCCAGCATCAATGCCAGAAGACCGCTGCCGGTGCCAATATCAAGAATGCGTTTAGCCTCAGCGACAGGTGCCCAGGCGCCCAGTAAAATGCCGTCTGTACCGACTTTCATCGCACAGCGATCGTGAGCAATAAAAAATTGTTTAAATGTGAAACCATCTCGGCGCAACAGCGCTTTGGGTTGAGACATGTCAGAGCAACCTTCTAAGTGAAACTGGAGTAGCATAGGGGAAAGCGAAGTGACCGGAAAGGGATATCCATACAAACAGATGAAGATTACAGCCGTAACGTCTATAATCAGCGCCCCACACAGAGGTAGAACATGACTGTAACGACTTTTTCCGAACTTGAACTCGATGAAAGCCTGCTCAATGCACTTGAGAGCAAAGGCTTTACACGCCCGACCGCCATTCAGGCAGCGGCCATTCCGCCTGCGCTTGAGGGCCGCGATGTGCTCGGTTCTGCGCCAACCGGCACGGGGAAAACAGCAGCCTACTTGCTGCCTGCGTTGCAGCATCTGCTGGATTTCCCGCGTAAGAAATCAGGTCCGCCGCGCATTTTGATTTTAACGCCAACCCGCGAGCTGGCAATGCAGGTTGCCGACCACGCGCGGGAACTGGCAGCGAATACCCATCTGGATATCGCGACCATCACCGGTGGCGTTGCCTATATGAACCACGCCGAAGTCTTCAGCGAAAACCAGGATATCGTGGTGGCGACCACCGGCCGCCTGCTGCAGTACATCAAAGAAGAGAACTTCGACTGCCGTGCGGTTGAAACGCTGATCCTCGATGAGGCTGACCGCATGCTGGACATGGGTTTTGCGCAGGATATTGAACATATCGCGGGCGAAACCCGCTGGCGTAAACAGACCCTGTTATTCTCAGCCACCCTTGAAGGGGACGCGATCAAAGATTTTGCAGAGCGACTGCTGGAAGATCCGGTGGAAGTTTCCGCAACGCCGTCCACCCGGGAACGTAAGAAGATCCATCAGTGGTACTACCGCGCAGACAACCTTGAACATAAAGTTGAACTGCTCAAACATCTGCTGAAGCAGGACGATGCGACCCGTACCATCGTGTTCGTACGCAAGCGTGAGCGTGTGCACGAGCTGGCCGAAATGCTGCGTAACGCCGGGATCAATAACTGTTATCTCGAAGGCGAAATGGCGCAAGTAAAGCGCACGGAAGGGATCAAACGCCTGACAGATGGTCGCGTAAATGTGCTGATCGCGACGGATGTCGCCGCCCGTGGCATTGATATTCCTGACGTCAGTCACGTGATCAACTTCGATATGCCACGCAGCGGGGATACCTATCTGCACCGTATTGGCCGTACCGGCCGCGCGGGGCGTAAAGGGACCGCCCTTTCACTGGTAGAAGCGCATGATTACCTGCTGCTGCAGAAAATTGGTCGCTACATTGAAGAGCCGCTGAAAGCCCGTGTGATCGACGAACTTCGTCCAACGACGCGTGCCCCGAGCGAAAAAATGACCGGCAAACCGTCCAAAAAAGCACTCGCCAAACGAGCTGAAAAGAAAGAGAAAGAAAAAGAGAAACCGCGCGTTAAACAGCGCCACCGCGATACCAAAAACATAGGTAAACGTCGCAAGCCAAGCGGTACTGCGCCAACGACGCAGACTGAAGAGTAAAAAAAAGCCGGGTGATTACCCGGCTTTTTTATTCCACCCCGTGCAAAATACCTTACAGACTCTCAGTAAAGGTACGTGCAATAACGTCGCGTTGCTGTTCTGGCGTCAGGGAGTTGAAACGCACCGCGTAGCCGGAGACACGAATGGTCAGCTGCGGGTACTTCTCAGGATGCTTAACCGCATCTTCCAGTGTTTCACGGCGCAGCACGTTAACGTTCAGGTGCTGACCACCTTCGACACGCACTTCTGGTTTCACTTCCATTGGAATTTCACGGTATTCGATTTCGCCCAGTTTATTCACTGGTACAATTTCATCTTCTGCAAAACCGGCTTTCGCGACCACACAACGCGCTTCACCTTTCTCGCTGTCCAGCAGCCAGAATGAGTTCAACAGGTCGTCGTTTGCAGCTTTAGTAATCTGGATACCTGTAATCATGTGTTGCCTCCCTTGGGCTACATTAACTGGTGTCGGCCTGTTCAGGCCAATTGGTAAAACCATTGTTGCTTGCGTGTATATATATCAGCCAGCCGCCCCTGATTCTTTGATTTAAATCAACTAAATCACCAACCACATAAAGAGTGTGGTTTGAATTTATTGCGCCAGATCAATTTAAACACTTACCAATTAAACGATAAACGCATAATTTCAAATTAAATTTAATTACTTAGCGCGGAATTTCCATGTGGAATTTTGCTCACCGGATGTAAACGGGTAAGCTATGCGCAAATAAGTTCCGCAGGAGAGCGAGATGACAACCCCATTGACGTGGCACGATGTGCTGTCTGAAGAGAAGCAGCAGCCCTATTTTATTAATACGCTGAGCACCGTTGCGGCTGAGAGACAATCTGGACAGACCATTTATCCGCCGCAAAAAGATGTTTTCAACGCATTTCGCTATACCGAACTGAGCGATGTCAAAGTGGTTATTCTGGGCCAGGACCCATATCACGGCCCGGGACAAGCGCACGGACTGGCGTTTTCCGTACGTCCGGGTATCGCCATCCCGCCTTCACTGCTGAATATGTATAAAGAGCTTGAAGGAACGTTACCGGGATTTTCCCGTCCGAATCATGGCTACCTGGAAAGCTGGGCGCATCAGGGTGTGTTGCTGTTGAACACGGTGTTAACGGTGCGTGCCGGCCAGGCACATTCCCATGCCAGTCTCGGCTGGGAAACCTTTACAGACAAGGTGATAAGCCTGATTAATCAGCATCGTGAAGGGGTGGTGTTTTTATTATGGGGTTCTCATGCCCAGAAGAAAGGTGCCATCA
>JAFACP010000395.1 GCA_023425455.1 Pseudomonadota bacterium
CTTTCGCATATTTGATTGCAGACAGGGAGTCAGCAGCAACGGACAGACCAGCGATACCACACGCCATGGTGCGGATAACGTCACGGTCGTGCAGCGCCATCAGAGAGGCTTCGTAGCTGTACTTGTCATGCATGTAGTGGATAACGTTCAGGGCTGTAACGTACTGTTTAGCCAGCCAGTCCATGAAGTGATCCATACGGTCCATCACTTCGTCGAAGTTCAGAACGTCGCCTTTAATTGGTTCAGCTTTAGGGCCAACCTGCATTTTCAGTTTTTCATCAACGCCGCCGTTGATTGCGTACAGCATGGTTTTCGCCAGGTTTGCACGCGCACCGAAGAACTGCATTTGTTTACCAACGATCATTGGGCTTACGCAGCAGGCGATAGCGTAGTCATCGTTGTTGAAGTCCGGACGCATCAGGTCATCGTTCTCATACTGCAGAGAAGAGGTATCGATAGACACTTTCGCGGCGAATTTCTTGAAGTTCAGAGGCAGTTTTTCAGACCACAGAACGGTGATGTTCGGCTCCGGAGAAGGACCCATGGTGTACAGGGTGTTCAGGAAGCGGAAGCTGTTTTTGGTTACCAGAGTACGGCCATCAACGCCCATACCACCGATAGATTCTGTTGCCCAGATTGGGTCACCGGAGAACAGTTCATCATATTCAGGGGTACGCAGGAAGCGAACCATACGCAGTTTCATGACCAGGTGGTCAATCATTTCCTGAGCGTCTTGCTCGGTGATTTTGCCCGCTTTGATGTCGCGTTCGATGTAGGCATCCAGGAAGGTGGATACGCGACCGAAGGACATTGCTGCACCGTTCTGAGACTTAACAGCGGCCAGGTAGCCGAAGTAGGTCCACTGGATAGCTTCCTGAGCGTTGGTCGCAGGACCAGAGATATCGCAGCCATATTTCGCCGCCATCTCTTTGATCTGACCCAGTGCGCGGTGCTGTTCAGCGATCTCTTCACGCAGACGGATAGTGGCTTCCAGGTTTACGCCGTTTTCCAGATCGGACTGCAGGGACAGGAACTGAGCGTATTTGTCTTTCAGCAGGAAGTCGATACCGTACAGTGCAACACGACGGTAGTCACCAATGATACGGCCACGGCCATAGGCATCCGGCAGACCGGTGAGAACGCCAGATTTACGGCAGTTCAGAATGTCTTTGGTGTAAACATCGAATACGCCCTGGTTGTGGGTTTTACGGTATTCGGTGAAGATTTTTTTCAGCATTGGGTCCAGCTCGCGGTTATACGCTTTGCAGGAACCTTCAACCATTTTGATACCACCAAACGGGATAATTGCACGTTTCAGTGGCGCTTCAGTTTGCAGACCAACAATTTTCTCAAGGGCTTTGTTGATGTAGCCAGCGTCGTGAGAAGTGATGGTGGAAGCAACAGAGGTGTCAAAGTCAACAGGCGCGTGAGTGCGGTTTTCCTGTTTAACGCCTTCCATTACGCTGTCCCACAGCTTGGTGGTTGCGTCAGTCGCACCTGCCAGGAAGGATTCGTCACCTTCATACGGGGTATAGTTTTTCTGAATAAAGTCACGGACGTTGACTTCGTTCTGCCAGTCACCTTTCGCAAAACCTTCCCAGGCTGTGGCTAACTTTTCATTAAGCTCGGACATGTAACACCTACCTTCTTAAGTGGATTTTTTATTTACTGCCTGAGATAACCATCAATGATGGTTGTCGCCACGCAGGTAAATGACCCAGTATGTCAACCCAACTAACAGACCCCCGCCGATAATGTTCCCGATGGTGACAGGGATCAGGTTATCAGTAATGAAGTTCATAATAGTCAGGTGAGAGAAACTTTCCGGGGTTGAACCAACGGCAGTCCAGAACTCCGGGCTTGCAAAATTACGAATTACGATACCCATAGGGATCATAAACATGTTTGCGATACTGTGCTCAAACCCGCTGGCAACAAACATCGCAACCGGCAGAACCATGATCATGGCTTTATCCATCAGGCTACGACCCGAGTAGCTCATCCAGACGGCCAGGCAGACCATCAGGTTTGCGAGAATGCCAAGCGCAACAGCTTCGATAAATGTGTGATGGAGCTTGTGGTCGGCGGTTTGCAGAACATTGAGTCCCCAGCCGCCGTTCGCGGTCATATATTCGCCGGAGAGCCACATCAACAAAACAAAGAGCAGACAGCCAACGAGGTTACCAACATAGACGTTAAGCCAGTTGCGCGCCAGTTGGCCCCACGTGATTCTTCCACTGGCCTTCGCGACAACAATCAGCACCGTAGAGGTGAAGAGGTCAGCGCCGCAGATAACGCAGAGAATCAAACCCAGTGAGAAACAGATACCACCAATCAGTTTAGCAACGCCGAAAGGCATTCCGGCAGTACCGGTGGTGGCTGTGATATAGAAGACAAAAGCAATGGAGATGAACACACCGGCAGTGATCGCCAGATAGAACGTCTTCATCGGGTGTTTCGTTGCTTTATAGACACCTGCTTCTTCGGCAACTTTGGCCATCGCAGCAGGGAGTAATAGATCAAAAGGGTTGTCAGCTTTCACACTAACTCTCTCTTTATTAAGTCGGCGACGAGATACTAACAAAGCATTATAGAAGAGAAATTGATATAGATCATATCTCGCCTGGCTTATAGGCCCGCAATGTGTATGGTTTTACAGCAAAAGCGGTGTAAGTAACTGATTATCCGTATAAAAATAAATTTTAAAAGTTATGAAAAGTGTTGAATTTTTTCCTGCAGCCTCCTTAAATACGGTTAATTAAAATAGAGTATTTACCCTAAAAAGTAACAATAAAAACCGGGTAAGCATTATTATATTTACCCATATTTAACCTTATTATTACAACCAGCCATTATTGGCGAGGAAAATAAAAAAAGGGGCAATAAAATTGCCCCGTAATATAGCTCAGACGATAGAGTACGCCTACTATTGCTAATGTTATGTGCGCTTATTTTGACCAGTAAGCGGTTTTGGCGTTCTGCAGCTTCTCATACGCCTTCAGCAGCGACTGATGTGCAGGGAACGCCCTGAGATCGTTATCAACAGCCTGCAGGCCGTAGAACGGCTCTTCACCGCTTAATGCCGCGCTTGCCGCTTCTACCGCTTCAGCGCCATACATCCGAACAAACGCGTTCAGGTATTGCAGGGGTTGACGCGTCTCTTCCTGTGCCAGCAGGAGCAGCGTTTGCAGGCAACGATAGTAATTGGTGCGCTCCGCAGAGAAGACGGACTGATTGAACTCCATCGTCCACTCGGTCCAGGCCAGCGCCTGATCCAGATCGCCACCCGCCAGCGCCAGCATCGCTTTTAGCTCGCCAATACGCAGCGTGTACCAGCCATTGTCTTTACCGGTTGCCAGGCCCAGCAATTCACGTACGCGGGTGAAGTCATCATGACCTTCATCATCCAGCTGAGCGATCAGATTCAGATAGTCTTCTTTTTCCCATTCGCTACCCGGCAATGCCAGCAATGTTTCACGCAGATGCGCGCCCATGCTGTTGTTGGCCAGCCACAGATCTTCCGCCGGATAGATGTCGGACATGCCCGGCACCAGAATACGGCAGGCATAAACGCCGAGATGCTCGTAATCGGCGATGTACACCTCTTGATCTTCGGCGTTGAAGATAGCCATCAGGGTGGCGAACTCTTCTTCGGTGGTTCCGGCGAAGCTCCAGTCAACAAACGGATAGTCGGCATCCTGTTTAAACAGATCCCAGGAGATCAGACCGCTGGAATCGATAAAGTGCGTTTCGAGGTTGGTATGCTCCGCGACTTCTTCGTCGTCAAAGGTGGGCGGCGTAAACACATCCAGGTCTTTCAGGCTGCGGCCCTGCAGAAGCTCAGTAACGGTACGCTCCAGCGCGACACCGAAATCCGGGTGGGCGCCGAACGAAGCAAAACAGGTGCCGTTCGTCGGGTTGAACAGCACGACGCAGATAACCGGGTACTTACCGCCCAGTGAACCGTCGTACGCAAAGATAGGGAACCCTTCGGCTTCCAGTTTAGCGATTGACTCCACCACGCCTGGATAGCGTGCCAGCACCTCGGCCGGAATTTCAGGCAGACTGATAGATTCGGCAATAATACGATTTTTGATATGGCGTTCGAAGACTTCGGACAGACCCTGCACGCGCGCTTCGTTAGCCGTGTTGCCGGCAGACATACCGTTAGAGACATACAGGTTACCGACGATATTCATCGGGATATACACCGTCTGCTCATCGGACTGACGGGTAAATGGCAGGGCGCAGATCCCGCGCTCCTCATTGCCCGACTGCAGATCGATCAGCATGCTGGCCGTCAGTTCGTTTTCAGGATCGTAAAACGCGCGCAAGCGGGTATCCAGAATCCCCTCCGGCAGCGTATCGTCTTCGGTCAACGGGAACCATTTTTCATTTGGGTAGTGTACAAACGGACCATTCGCAATACTTTCGCCCAGCCAGAAGTCGGCGAAGAAATAGTTCGTAGACAGACGCTCAAAATACTCGCCCAGCGCTGAGGCCAGCGCCGCTTTCCTGGTTGCGCCTTTACCGTTGGTAAAGCACAGTGCACAGTCTTTGTCGCGAATATGCACGGACCAGACGTGAGGGACAGGATTCAGCCAGGAGGCCTCTTCAATATTAAAGCCCAGGTCGGTCAGTTTCTGCTGGAAGCGAGCGATGGAGTCTTCCAGAGCGGCGTCTTTGCCGGGGATAAAGGTTTGGGTCATGGCGGTCACTTTATATCGTACGTAAAGCGCGCAATGATACGGGTTTTATGCTGCAGGTGCTATCGCTGCGTATCTCTGCAGCGTCATCTGTTATCAATTATTCACTGCGGCATAAATTCGCACCGGGATGAAGGCTGCAGAGGTCATTGCAGCTCATAACAGCCATTTTGTCGGTTTTGTTACGACCCAATGGCAGAATGTATTGTGTGACGAGGGGCACATTTCACCGGTCATAAGTTTTAGACATTGCGGCGCGTGTCACTGAATGATAAAACCGATATCCACAGTTATAACTTATGGCTTTTAGCGTGGTGAGGGGAAATGGCTCAGGTCTTTAATTTCAGTTCAGGTCCGGCAATGTTACCGGCAGATGTGCTTAAACAGGCTCAACAGGAGCTTTGTGACTGGAACGGTCTTGGCACATCGGTGATGGAAATCAGTCATCGGGGTAAAGCGTTTATTCAGGTGGCGGAAGAGGCAGAAAAGGATTTTCGCGATCTGCTGAATATTCCCGCGAACTACAAAGTATTGTTCTGCCACGGTGGCGGACGCGGGCAGTTTGCCGGGGTACCGTTGAACATCCTGGGTGACAAAACTACCGCTGACTACGTTGATGCGGGCTACTGGGCCGCAAGCGCGGTAAAAGAAGCCAAAAAATACTGCACACCAAATATCATCGACGGAAAAATTACCGTTGATGGCCTGCGCGCCGTCAGGCCGATGCGCGAGTGGCAGCTTTCTGATAACGCCGCCTATCTGCACTACTGCCCGAACGAAACCATCGACGGTATCGCTATCGACGAAACGCCAGACTTTGGCGACGATGTCGTGGTCGCCGCAGACTTCTCTTCGACCATCCTCTCCGCCCCCATTGATGTCAGCCGTTATGGGGTCATTTATGCCGGCGCGCAGAAAAACATCGGTCCTGCGGGCCTGACGCTGGTGGTGGTCCGTGAGGATTTGCTGGGCAAAGCGCACACGGCCTGTCCGTCAATTCTGGATTACACCGTGCTGAACGATAACGACTCAATGTTCAACACCCCGCCGACGTTTGCCTGGTATCTGGCGGGCCTGGTCTTTAAATGGCTGAAACAGAATGGCGGCGTGGCGCAGATGGACAAGGTCAATCAGCAAAAAGCCGAACTGCTGTACGACGTGATTGATCGCAGCGACTTCTACCGTAACGATGTTGCTAAACCTAACCGCTCCCGCATGAACGTACCGTTCCAGCTGGCTGACAGCAGTCTGGATAGCGTTTTCCTTGAAGAGTCATTTGCGGCGGGTCTGCATGCGCTGAAAGGGCATCGCGTGGTGGGGGGAATGCGTGCCTCTATCTACAACGCGATGCCGCTGGAAGGCGTCAAAACCCTGACCGACTTCATGATCGACTTCGAACGTCGTCACGGTTAATCGCACTTTTTTTCACCCCCGCAGCGTGCTGCGGGGTTTTTATTATGTCGAGTTGAGAGTTAAGTTTCATGGAATCCCTGACGTTACAACCTATCGCGCGGGTAGATGGCACCATTAATCTGCCTGGTTCAAAAAGTGTCTCGAACCGCGCTCTGCTGCTGGCAGCACTGGCAAACGGCACCACTGTCCTCACTAACCTTCTGGACAGCGATGATGTACGCCATATGCTCAATGCGCTGAAAGCGTTGGGAGTTCATTACACGCTGTCTGACGATCGTACGCGCTGCGAAGTGACCGGCGACGGCGGTGCGCTGCACGCTGCGCAAGAACTTGAGCTTTTCCTGGGAAATGCCGGAACGGCGATGCGCCCACTGGCGGCGGCACTGTGTCTGGGCAGCAACACTATTGTGTTGACCGGCGAACCGCGGATGAAAGAGCGCCCGATCGGCCATCTGGTCGATGCCCTTCGCCAGGGCGGGGCGAAGATTGACTACCTTGAGCAGGATAACTACCCGCCGTTGCGCCTGTGCGGCGGCTTCACTGGCGGCGCAGTCGAGGTCGACGGCAGCGTTTCCAGCCAGTTCCTGACGGCGTTGCTGATGACGGCTCCGCTGGCGCCTGAAGATACCGTTATCACTATCAAAGGCGATTTGGTTTCCAAACCGTACATTGATATCACCCTGCATTTGATGAAAACCTTCGGTGTTGAGGTCGAAAACCAGAATTATCAGCGCTTTGTGGTGCGCGGCGGGCAGCAATACCAGTCGCCCGGCGTCTACCTTGTTGAGGGTGATGCCTCGTCAGCGTCTTACTTCCTGGCGGCAGGGGCGATTAAAGGTGGCACTGTCAACGTGACCGGCATTGGTCGTAACAGCGTACAGGGCGACATCCGCTTTGCCGACGTGCTGGAAAAAATGGGGGCCACGGTGACCTGGGGTGATGATTTCATCTCCTGCACCCGCGGTGAACTGCGTGCCATTGATATGGACATGAACCACATTCCGGATGCGGCGATGACCATTGCAACGGCAGCGCTGTTTGCCAAAGGCACCACCACGCTGCGTAACATTTACAACTGGCGAGTGAAAGAGACAGATCGCCTGTTCGCGATGGCGACCGAGCTGCGTAAAGTGGGGGCCGACGTGGAGGAGGGCGAAGACTATATCCGCATTACGCCGCCGGCGACGCTGCAATTCGCTGAGATTGGTACTTACAACGATCACCGTATGGCGATGTGCTTCTCGCTGGTGGCGCTGTCTGATACGCCGGTAACCATTCTCGATCCGAAATGTACCGCGAAAACCTTCCCGGACTACTTCGAACAGCTGGCACGCATTAGCACGCTGGCCTGATGACTCTCCGCCGCATCACGGGATGCGGCATTTCCTTACGCTTTCTGACATTCATACCCGCCCATTTCTTCTACACTCTGCTTCATTCATTCCGTAATTTGCACGCAAAGGTAACAGTTGCGCACGTTGGCG
>JAFACP010000398.1 GCA_023425455.1 Pseudomonadota bacterium
CAGTAAGAACGCCTGCGCGCGACCTTCACCATTCGGGATAAACCGTATGTCAAAAAAACCGTTACCCTTTTCGTCCGTATTTTTGTGCTTACCGACGAAAAAATGGTCTAAAACGTGATCAATTTAACACCTTGCTCATTGACCGTAAAGAAAGATGCGCTACATACAAGTGTAGCACCGTTCGTTACGTGTAAATTCCTTCATACGGTCGGAAGGTTTCTCGTCATTATTCACTGCCACTGATGATGCAGCAGCTTTTCCTCTCACTTACGTTTGAGCGTAACGCTGACATCCCTTTGATAAGGATGTTAGGATGGTCAATGATTGATAATGACGGTAACAAGCATGTTAGACAATGTTTTGAGAATTGCCACACGCCAAAGCCCCCTTGCGCTCTGGCAGGCACAATATGTTAAGCAGCGCCTTGAAGCCTGCCATTCCGGATTGCACGTTGAACTGGTGCCGATGGTCACGCGTGGCGACGTGATTCTTGATACACCGCTGGCGAAAGTTGGCGGAAAAGGCCTGTTCGTTAAAGAGCTGGAGCTGGCACTGCTTGAGGACCGCGCCGATATCGCCGTGCATTCGATGAAAGATGTGCCGGTTGAGTTCCCGGAAGGGCTGGGGCTGGTCACCATCTGCGAACGCGACGATCCGCGTGATGCATTCGTCTCAAACCACTATGACTCGATTGATGCCTTGCCACCGGGCAGCGTCGTTGGCACCTCAAGTTTACGCCGCCAGTGTCAACTGGCGGAACGACGTCCGGACCTGCACATTCGCTCATTACGCGGCAACGTTGGCACGCGTCTCGGTAAGCTGGATAACGGCGAATACGATGCCATCATCCTCGCCGTTGCGGGCCTGAAACGTCTGGGCCTGGATTCGCGTATTCGCGTGGCGCTACCGCCTGAACAATCTCTGCCGGCCGTGGGCCAGGGCGCCGTCGGTATTGAGTGCCGTCTTGACGATGAGCGAACCCGTACGCTGCTTGCGCCGCTCAATCATGACGACACGGCAATCCGCGTAATGGCCGAGCGGGCCATGAATACCCGTCTTGAAGGGGGTTGTCAGGTACCCATTGGCAGCTACGCTGAACTGATCGACGGCGAGCTGTGGCTGCGTGCGCTGGTCGGCGCGCCGGACGGTTCGCAAATGGTGCGCGGTGAACGTCGCGGAAAACCGCAGGACGCCGGGCAACTGGGCGTATCGCTGGCCGAGGAGCTGCTGAATAACGGCGCCCGTGACATTCTGGCTGAAGTTTATAACGGAGAAGCCCCGGCATGAGTATTCTGGTCACCCGCCCTTCTCCCGCAGGAGAGCAATTAGTGAGCCGTCTGCGCGCACTGGGGCAGGTGGCCTGGAGTTTTCCGCTGATCGAATTCTCCCCCGGCCGGTCGCTTTCTGCTCTCGCCGACCAGATGCATACCCTGCAGGAGGGCGATCTGGTCTTTGCCCTGTCGCAACATGCCGTGGCGTTTGCCCACGCCCGGCTTCAGCAGGACGGGTTTCAGTGGCCTGCGATCCCGCGCTATTTTGCCATCGGGCGCACCACGGCGCTGGCTCTGCATACCGTAAGCGGGATCGACGTTCGTTATCCGTTAGATCGGGAAATCAGCGAAGTCTTGCTACAATTACCTGAATTACAAACTGTTGCCGGAAAACGCGCTCTGATTTTACGCGGCAACGGCGGGCGCGAGCTGCTGGGTGAAACGCTGCAGGAACGCGGCGCTGAGGTCATCTTCAGTGAGTGCTATCAGCGCTGTGCGAAGCACTACGATGGCGCGGAAGAGGCGATGCGCTGGCACATGCGCGGCGTGAACACGCTGGTCGTCACCAGCGGCGAAATGCTGCAGCAGCTGTGGTCGCTGGTTCCGCTTTGGTATCGGGAAAACTGGTTACTCCGCTGTCGGCTTTTGGTCGTCAGCGAGCGTCTGGCGAACCATGCCCGGGAGCTGGGCTGGCAAGATATTCGGATCGCTGATAACGCCGACAACGATGCGCTGCTGCGCGCATTACAATAACTCTCATAACGGGAAGCCATAATGACGGAACACGAAAAACCCTCCGCCGTGGTTGAAGAGACCAGGGAGACTGTGGACACCACGCCACAGCCAGAGACAAGCGACAAAACCGCTGAGAAGAAAAACGGCAGCAACAAAACAAGCCTCGCCCTCAGTGCAATTGCTATCGCGATTGCGCTGGCAGCAGGCGTGAGCCTCTATGGCATGGTGAAAAAGCAAGGCACCAACCAGACGGCCACCAGCGACGCGCTGGTCAATCAGATTACCGCCCTGCAGAAAGCGCAGGAGACGCAAAAAAGCGAGCTGGAAAGCGCGCTTAAAACGCAGACCACGGCGCTGGCTGATGCAAACAGCAAACAGGCTGAACTGGTGAAACAGCTCGACGACGTCCAGCAAAAAGTGGCCACCATCTCCGGGACGGATGCCAAAACCTGGCTGCTGTCGCAGGCCGATTTCCTCGTAAAACTGGCGGGACGCAAGCTCTGGAGCGATCAGGACGTGACGACCGCCGCTGCGTTACTCAAAAGCGCCGATGCGAGCCTTGCGGACATGAACGATCCGAGTCTGATTAACGCCCGTCGCGCCATCACCGAAGATATCGCCAGCCTCTCCGCCGTCTCGCAGGTGGATTACGACGGTATTATCCTGAAGGTCAATCAGCTCTCTAACCAGATTGATAACCTGCAGCTGGCGGACAATAACGATGACGATTCTCCGATGGACTCCGACGGTACTGAGCTTTCCAGTTCCCTGAACGAATGGCGCGTGAACCTGCAAAAAAGCTGGCAGAGCTTTATGGACAGCTTTATTACCATTCGCCGTCGTGATGAAACAGCGGTACCGCTGTTAGCACCGAATCAGGATGTCTATCTGCGCGAAAACATTCGTTCCCGCCTGCTGGTTGCCGCGCAGGCCGTGCCGCGCCATCAGGAAGAGACCTACAAGCAGGCGCTGGATAACGTGTCGACGTGGGTGCGCGCTTACTACAACACCGATGACGCCACCACTACCGCATTCCTTGACGATATCGACGCGCTCAGCCAGCAGAACATCTCTATGAACGTGCCGGATAAACTGGCCAGCCAGCCGATTCTGGAAAAACTGATGCAGACGCGTGTGCGCAATTTACTGGCGCAGCCTGGCGTACCGGCAGAGCCTGCCGCCACGGCACCTGCAGCTGCACCAGCCCCTGAAAGCGCGCCACAAGGAGAGTAATCATGTTGAAAGTCTTATTACTCTTCTTATTGTTGATCGCCGGGATCGTCCTGGGCCCCCTGCTGGCTGGTCATCAGGGCTACGTCCTGATTCAGACCGATAACTACAACATTGAGACCAGCGTAACAGGGCTGGTGATCATCCTGATCCTCGCTGTCGTGGTGCTGTTTGCCGTCGAGTGGATCCTGCGTCGTATTTTCCGCACTGGCGCCCATACCCGCGGCTGGTTCGTCGGGCGTAAACGCCGTCGTGCCCATAAGCAGACCGGACAGGCGCTGCTGAAGCTCGCTGAAGGCGACTATCAGCAGGTTGAAAAGCTGATGTCGAAAAATGCCGATCACGCCGAGCAGCCAGTGGTGAACTACCTGCTGGCAGCTGAAGCGGCCCAGCAACGTGGCGATGAGCTGCGGGCCAATCAGCATCTGGAGCGCGCTTCTGAGCTCGCCTCCAGCGACCCTATTCCGGTAGAGATCACCCGCGTACGCCTGCAACTGGCGCGTAATGAAAACCATGCGGCACGACATGGCGTCGATCGTCTGCTGGAGATCACCCCGCGCCACCCGGAAGTACTGCGCCTTGCAGAACAAGCCTACATTCGTACCGGCGCCTGGGGCTCGCTGCTGGACATCATCCCGTCAATGGCGAAAGCCGACGTCGGCGACGATGATCATCGTGATGCGCTACAGCGTCAGGCATGGATTGGCCTGATGGATCAGGCACGCGCCGACCTGGGCAGCGATGGGCTGAAAAGCTGGTGGAAAAATCAAAGCCGTAAAACACGCCAGCAGGTGCCGCTGCAGGTGGCTATGGCGGAACATCTGATCGAGTGTGACGACCATGATACCGCCCAGGCAATCCTCCTCGACGGCCTGAAGCGTCAGTACGACGATCGTCTGGTGATGGTGATCCCGCGCCTGAAAACCAATAACCCGGAGCAACTGGAAAAGGTGTTGCGCCAGCAGATCAAAACCGTGGGCGATCGCCCGCTGCTGTGGAGCACCCTGGGACAGTCTCTGATGAAACACGGTGAATGGCAGGAGGCAAGCCTCGCCTTCCGCGCCGCAATCAAACAGCGCCCTGACGCCTTTGACTATGCATGGCTTGCTGATTCACTGGATAAACAGCATAAACCGGAAGAGGCTGCGGCCATGCGCCGTGACGGCCTGCTGTTAACGTTGCAAAATAACAGCACTCCATCGTGAAAGCAGAGACCGCCCGGCCTGGCGCCCTTCGCTAACCGGAATAAAAAGGGTTCATGTTGCTCATGAACCCTTTTTATATGCGACTTTTGCCCCTCTGAACTGCCTGTATTCCCTTCCCTCTCATTACGAGCCTTTGCCGGGCATTGCTTAAAAGGCGCTTCAGGAACGCGATACCCTCAGCGCTGCACGTTGTTTTGCCGATAGCCGTTACCGTGAATAAGGCATAAAAAAACGCCTGCTATAAAAGCAGGCGTTAAAACAGGTCTTTAAGACAACATATTGGTGCTTCACTCAACGTTGTGTCCATGGTGTTTGATGAGGCCGAAGCGACATCTGTCTGTGGACGATAAGCACCGTAAACGGCTCTGCGTCATTCCTGAGTTTATGAGGCACTAAGGCGAACATAAGAGATGGAATGAGCATCTACGCGCATATTATTGCACGTTACATGCCAATATGGCACGCAGAAGCGTTACATAACGCAACATTTTAAGATAACAGGAATTTCAGTCATCGGGCGTCGTTCTGGCGACAGGCAGGCGGTGGTTGCGCTGCCAGAATGTTGCCTGCAGACGACATGATTAGCTCATTCCGAATAAAAATATATATTTCAATGCGTTAAGCGTCGCTGAATCGCGACAGTCAATAACCACGTTGTCGGGGACGGGCAACAGAGGGAGAGCATTTGCAGAAAACAAAAAACCCCGCCGAAGCGGGGTTCAAAATTGGTCGGCGAGAGAGGATTCGAACCTCCGACCCACTGGTCCCAAACCAGTTGCGCTACCAAGCTGCGCTACTCGCCGATGTACTGCTTTTTGAATTTTTAGTTCAATTCATTAAAGTCGTGGTGCGAGGGGGGGGACTTGAACCCCCACGTCCGTAAGAACACTAACACCTGAAGCTAGCGCGTCTACCAATTCCGCCACCTTCGCAATTCACAACTTTTCAATAATGGGGTGGCTAATGGGATTCGAACCCACGACAACTGGAATCACAATCCAGGGCTCTACCAACTGAGCTATAGCCACCACTGTATTCTTTCACGCGGTACTGACTACTTCTCAGACCACCGCAGCTCAAGCGCCAGAGCAAAATGGCGCGCCCGACAGGATTCGAACCTGAGACCTCAGCCTCCGCAGGGCAGCGCTCTAACCAGCTGAGCTACGGGCGCTTAGCGCCGTTTCGGGGCTGGATATTACGTACCTCCGTCCCCGCTGTCTAGTGCTTTTTTTAAAAAAATGCGTGTTTGGTTATGGTTTGCACACTTTGCCGCTTAATCCTTCACTTTCTGCGCGCTGGTGCGGCGACCCAGGCCAAATAACGTATAGATCGCGCTGACGGCTGCCAGGAAGAGAGCCCCCACAAACAGCGACATGCGGGTATCCTCATTGACGTACATTCCCACTAATACGCAAATCAGGAACGCCATCGTGACGTAGTTCGCCCACGGAAACAAAACCGAACGGAACGGGTGGCTGGCAATGGCCGCTTTATGCGCCTGACGAAAACGCAGCTGGCTTATCAGAATCACAAACCACGGAACCATTCCCGGCAGCACGCTGGCGCTATAAACGTACACGAATACGCGCTGCGGCTGCGGAATGACGTAATTCAGGCATGAGCCCGCCAGCAAAATCGCAATCGAGACCGCCACACCGGCGATCGGCACACCCGTGCGCGAGACGCGGCCCATCGCCGCGGGCAGTTGATTGTTGCGGGAAAGGGCATACAACATTCGACCGCAGCTGTACATCCCGCTATTACAGCCGGACAGCGCCGCGGTCAGCACCACAAAGTTAATGATCCCAGCCGCTGCGGTGATGCCAATCTTCGCAAATGTTAAGACAAACGGACTGCCCGTGGAGCCGATAGCATTCCACGGGAAAATGGTCACAATGACAAAAATCGCGCCCACGTAGAAAATCAGGATCCGCCACAGGACCTTGCCCACGGCGCTGCGCAGCGTCACCTGCGGATTTTTCGCTTCACCGGCGGTAATACCGATAAGCTCGACCCCCTGGTAAGAGGCGACCACAATGCACAGTGCCGTCAGAAACCCTTTCCAGCCACCGGCAAAGAAACCGCCATGCGCCGTCAGATTGCCGAAACCAATCGCCTGGCCGCCATTACCCATGCCGAAGAAAATCACCCCCACCCCGATGACGATCATCACGATGATGGTGGTCACCTTGATCAGCGCGAACCAAAACTCAATTTCGCCATACAGTCTTACGGCGGCAAGGTTCGCCAGCGCGACCAGCCCCACGGCAATCAGAGCAGGTATCCACTGCGCCATCTCCGGGAACCAGAACTGCACGTAAACCCCTATCGCGGTGATTTCCGAGATGCCGACCGCCATCCACATAAACCAGTACGACCAGGCGGTGAGATAGCCAAAGAACGGGCTCATGTAACGGTGCGCGTACACCGCGAACGACCCGGCCACCGGCTCAAGGAACAGCATTTCGCCCATCGAACGCATGATGAGGAAGACAAACAGTCCGGCGATAATATACGCCAGCAGGACGGAAGGTCCCGCCCACTTGAGGGTACTGGCTGACCCCATAAATAGCCCAACGCCGATAGTGCCCCCGAGCGCTATCAATTCGATATGTCGTGCCTCCAGCCCGCGCTGAAGCTCCGTTTTTTTCTCTGCCATAAATCCTCGGTTGTGTTTGCCGTTTCCCGGTGTTGTCACCGGTTATTATTTTTTGGGGTACTGAAATACGGCGGGCATGGTTTCTTAAATTCTGGGAAATGGCAAACGATGCATTAAAAAAACTGATGCATTGCGCAGAAAGGCAGCGGTTTTAGAGGAGTATGGCGGCGCGAACAGGATATCGCGCTACCCTTTAGTTACATTTTTCCGCGGTAATGCCAGGCGAGATAACGCAGCAGACGGATTTGGCGGGTGATACGTGAAGGCTGAGATAACAGACGATACAGCCACTCCAGCCCAAGATTTTGCCACACCTTCGGCGCGCGCTTAACATGGCCGGTAAAGACATCATAGGTTCCGCCCACACCCATATACAGCGCATCCGGGCACACCAGACGGCAATCACGCATCAGGATCTCCTGGCGCGGTGATCCCATCGCGACAGTCACAATTTTCGCCCCACTGTCGCGAACCTGCTCAAACAGCGCCTGCCGTGCGTCGGGTTTGAAATAACCGTCCCGGGCTCCCACAATGTTCACGTTCCACTGGGCGCGTAACTTTTGTTCCGTTTCGGCCAGCACCTCGGGTTTACCGCCAATCAGAAAAACGGGGGTGCCGCGTTGGCCTGCACGCGCCATCAGCGCTTCCCAGAGATCCGCGCCGGCTACGCGCGACACGTTCGCGTCAGGGTATTTTTTACGCAGCGAACGTACCACGCTGATCCCATCCGCATACTTAAACTCTGCGGCATCGATCAGGCTTTTCACCCCGGCGTCATCTTCTACCGCCAGCATTTTTTCCGCATTAATGGCCACCAGCGTGCCCGAGCGCATCCGTCCGTCGGCGAACAGATAATCCAGCGCGTGTTGCATATCACGCCAGCCAATAAGCTGAAGGCCGCGCAACGCATAGCGCTGTGCGGAAGTTGTATCAGTCATTCAAATCCCTATTCAGACCTGCGACAGCGATCTGCTGCCCCGGGGCTCGCGCTTATGTACAAGCCCTGCACTGTCAAACAGCCAGTACAACAGTTTTGCCATGAGCAGGCAGATGCCGAAAATTACCATAAAGAAGACCACCCGCGAGACAAACGAATCCAGCCCTTCGCGCGCCAGCACGATCATATTGAAAATGGCACCAAAACAGAAGCTGTGTAAAATCGCCGCTTGATAGCGATTCGTCTCTTCATTTCCGCGGGTGTATAACCAGTCGAACCACTTAATAATCAACCCCACGGCGATCGCGCCGGGCAGTATAAACCACGCCCCGCCCATCACCACCAGCGAGCCTATCAGCGTCGGGGAGATCGCAAGGCCAGAATGGTTGTTCAATACTTCCCAGGTGAAGTAATTCGCCGTATTGAGCACAATACCGGGCCTGTCAGGCCACAGCCATGTCGGAATAAAGACATAGAAGTCGCGCACAATCGGGGCTAACCCCTGGAAATCAATTTTGTCGTAATTTTGCAGCAGCAACGCCAGGTTTTCCCACGGCGAGAAGGTATCGCGCGTCAGGTACAGGAAGGTATAAAACGCCTCATCGCCCGCCACATTCAGTCCGTAGCGCTTGAGCGCCAGCCAGAACATCCCCACAATCCCAAAGACGCCCGCAGCGGCCAGCATCCACAGGGAGATCCAGCCGCGAATGATGCCGATAAACAGGAAGATGGCAAAAGCGATAATGATATTGGCGCGCGTGCCGCCGACGATCACATACGTCAGCAAACCAAACGCCACCGTGCTGACAAGGAAAAATAGCCATGCGCCCTGGCTCTGGCGCAGAAAATAGACCACCAGCATCGCCGGAATGAAAAAGTAGAAGAAGCGCTTAAGCGCCACCCCGGACACCTCTGCAGAAAAAATCTGGCTGTATGAGTGCAGCTTGAACAGCAAGAAGCCGTTATGCATGAAGAAGATACCGACGCTCACCAGCGCGATGGTCATCAGCATCACCCAGGCAAGGTGGGTTTCTACCCGGTTCATGGTGAACAGCGCCCTGCGCGGTGCGCTCTGTGTCGCTGAGCGCAGACGCGTTTTATAGGTGACGTAGTAAACCGCGTAGAAACAGGTCGCGGACAACAGCGCCTGCAGCAGAATTTCCGGCGGTGCAACGGCCACATCGAAGCGAAAGACCAGAATACTGGTCAGCGGAAAGCCGAAGAAAAAGGTGAGCAGGAACAGCAGCGAGAAGAAGACGTTGAAGTTAAAACGCACGCGACGAAATTCAAACCAGGTCAACGTGGCAATCAATAAGGTGCTCAAAAGCCAAACCACCAACAGGCCGCTGAATTGCAACTGGCTCATGAGTTCTCTCCTGCAGCGATACGCAGCGCACGGTGCCACGGCGCGAGATAGTTCGGTTTGAAAAAATCGATACCATTTTTGTCCACCAGCATCAGCTGACGCTGGGCTTCCCGCACCACCTCTTCATTAAGGGTGTCGGTTGTAAACAGCACCGGCAGGTGCTGTTCGGCCATATCCTGCCAGAAGGGGTTTTCCCGATTGAGCACACAGGGAATCCCCGCCTGAATCAACAGACACAGCGTGCCGATCCCCTGCTGCCGGGCAAAGATGAAATACCCCAGGTCGCATTTTCGCAGCAACGCGAGGTAGTCATCAAATTCCAGCTTATCGCTGAGAATTTGCAAGTTTTCGCGGCTGAACAGCGCCTCTCCCTGCTGTCGGACCTCTGCAATCCAGGCATCGTTATTGGCCGGATAGCCCATCGGCACAATCACATTAACCGTATCGCCAAACTGCTGATGTACGGCCTTAAGCGCCGCGACGTGCTCATTGCTGCGATCGCCCGAGTTGCCCACCAGAATAGTCAGTTTACCCTCGCGTGGCGCGTCCTTCGCCATACTATTGAGCGCAGGATCCATACGCGTCGGGAAGTAGAGCAATTCTCCACGCACGCCGGGATGCCGCTGCGCAAAGACGTTGAGATCGCCGCGCGTGGCGAAAACACACCCGACCCGACCCTGAGCGATACGCCGCAGTGGATAGAAAAGACGGAACGTCCAGCCACGGGAGGTTTCGTACAGATCGGCGCCCCAGATATGCCAGCTGCATTGAGAGGGCTTGATCCCGCCGCTCAGCAGCGCCAGCCACAGCCCGGTATTGAACTGCCCGTGGAAAAAGAAGCGTTGCTGGCGATCCGCTTTGGCTTTGGCGACCACCGCCTTCGCCAGCGTCGCTTTGTCCGGCCAGAAGGAGAGATGAAGAGCCGGACACGCCGCACTCAGGCCATTATCCTTGCCGGCAACCATAAACTCGCGCGCGTCGGACGAGCCGGACGCCAGCTCATCGTTGAAGAACCGCAACACGGTCTGGTTATGGTGTGGGATATCCGATCCCAGAATGTGAATCAGTGCAGTCATGCGCGTTTACGCCAGAGTAAAAATACGCCGCAACAGGCGGCAAAATAGACAATATAGGTCGCCATATAGGCCTGAGCCGCGCCCAGCGCGCCCTGCGCCGGGATCAGCCAGTGAGAAAACGCGGTCAGCAGCGCAAACTGACTGATTTCAGCGAGGATATACAGCCGGAGTGAGGCTTTCGCAATCACCAGATAACCAAATACGTAAGCGCCAACTTTCAGCACATCGCCCACCAGCTGCCACGCAAACAGATCTCGCATGGCGGTAAACTTTGTCGAGAAGAGCAACCAGATGGCGACATCACGTAACAGCCAGACCGTAAAGCTGGCGGCGGCGACGGCGGGTAAGACAAAGCGCAGGGCACGAATAATCTCGCGGGTAATCTCCTGTCGGCTGCTTAAACGCGACAGCGTCGGCAGTAAATAGACGCTGAAGGAGGCGGTGATAAACTGCAGATAGGCATCAGAAATACTGCTGACCCCCTGCCAGATCCCCACTTCATCCCAGCTGTAATGGGCTGCCAGCAGGTTTCGCATCATCACATAAGCCACCGGGAGCGTGACGGAGGTAATGAGCGCCATCAGCGTAAATTTCCCCAGCTGCCGCGCCAGAACTGGATCCCACTGCGGCTTAAGGTAGTGAAGCGGAATCGCCCCCCGGCGCATCAGCATCACCGCCGCCGGAATAACAACCAGCGCCGGCACCAGCGCCAGCCCCAGCAGCGCGCCCTCATAACCGCCCAGCCGGTAACAAAAGTAGTATGCGATAACGCCAATGATACTGCCCAGGATCAGCGCCAGCGCATTCCCGGCGGCATCACGAAAGCCTTTCAGCAGCGCCAGCAAAAGGTTTGCCCAGGCGATCCCCATCTGCACCAGCGCCACCAGCCGCACCAGCCCCTGATAGTGGCTGTGACCAAACAAGCCCTGGCTAATGGGCGCTGCAGCCAGCAAAAAGACAAGCGCCAGCAGAGTTGAAAAAACCAGCACCATGGCGGATGAGGTTCCAGCAACCGTGCGCAGCTTTGCGGCATCATCATGATACTGCGCCACGTATTTCGTGACGCCGTTGAAAATCCCCGCCCCCGCCAGCACGCCGAGCATGGTCACCAGCTGGCGGAAATTCCCCGCCAGCCCGACACCAGAAGGACCAAATGAGACAGCCAGCAGCTTGACGACCAGTAGTCCGGCACCAATTTTTACAAGTGTGGACGCCGCGGTCCACACGGATGCTTTTGCCAGAGACATATCAACCGAAATAGCTCAGAAGGGTATTAATTACCGTGCGTTGATTCACCGGCGCAAGATTGTAAAACAGGGGCAGGCGAAGCAAACGCTCACTCTCTTTGGTGGTAAAGCGATCTTCTCCGGCGAACACGCCAAATGCTTCCCCTGCCGGGCTGGAGTGCAGGGGGATGTAGTGAAACACCGCCATGATCTCGGCTTCTTTTAGCCAGTTGATAAGCTGGCTGCGGTCGTCGTTATCCCGCAGTTTGATATAGAACATATGGGCGTTGTGGACACAGTCAGCCGGAATAGTCGGCAGCTCAATGCGCCCCGCTTTCGCCAGCGGCTCCAGCGCATCGTAGTAGGTTTGCCACAGCGTCAGACGCTGCAGGTTAATACGATCCGCCGCCTCCAGCTGGGCCCAGAGATAGGCCGCCTGCAGGTCCGCCATCAGATAGCTTGAGCCAATGTCGCGCCAGGTGTACTTATCCACCTGTCCCCGGAAGAACTGGCTGCGGTTGGTTCCCTTTTCGCGGATCACCTCGGCGCGATCGATTAACGCACGATCGTTAATTAACGTCGCCCCACCTTCGCCGCCGGCCGTGTAGTTCTTGGTTTCGTGGAAGCTGAAGCAGCCAATATGACCGATGGTTCCCAGCGCCCGCCCTTTGTAGGTTGACATCACCCCCTGGGCGGCATCCTCTACCACAAACAGATTGTGCTTTGCGGCAATCGCCATAATGGTGTCCATTTCGCAGGCCACCCCGGCATAGTGAACCGGCACGATAGCACGTGTTTTGTCCGTGATCGCGGCTTCAATGAGGGTTTCATCAATGTTCATGGTATCCGGGCGGATATCCACAAACACGATTTTCGCACCGCGCAGAACAAAGGCGTTCGCCGTCGACACGAACGTATAGCTCGGCATGATCACCTCATCGCCGGGCTGGATATCCAGCAGCAGCGCCGCCATTTCCAGTGAAGCGGTACAGGATGGCGTCAACAGCACTTTAGCGCTGCGAAAACGCTGCTCCATCCACTGCTGACAACGACGGGTATAGCCGCCGTCGCCACAGAGTTTGCCGCTGCCCATCGCAGACTGAATGTAGTCAAGCTCCGTTCCCACCACGGGCGGCGCGTTAAATGGAATCATCTTGTCACCTGTATAACCAGTAGGCGGTGGCGTCGACGTTAGCGCCACTCGCGATATAACGTTTAAGCGCGGCGGTATTGCCCAGCTGGGTCGCCACCCGCAAAACCGGGAGCTGTTGCTGCTGCGACCAGTAGAGCGCCGCCTGCATCAGCTTTTCACCCAGACCGCGTCCGGCTAACAGGCCAATGCGCGCCTCACTGTCGTTTAGCTTGCGCAGAGAGACAAACCCCTGAATGTGCCCCTCCGATGCGCGAAAAATCAGACAGACATGATCGAATGTGCCTTTGACCGCATTCTCAATCCACCGGGCGTAGAAACGTCTGCTATCTTCAGGCGCGTACCACGGAGCACGAAAGCGGCTCTGCGCGAATGCCTGCTCAGCCAGGTGACGCAGTGCGGGGATATCCTGCAGGGTTGCAGTTTCAGCACCTGGCGAATCGTAACGGGCAAGCGTTATGGACAGATCCACTTCGCCTTCGACCAGTTGAAAACCCCGTTGCTGCAGCGCATCCAGAAGATCAGCACGCTGCGCCGGGATTTTAGCCTGTACACGCTGCCAGCCAGTGAAGTCTGCCTCTGAGAGCTCAGGGGCATCGTCCTTCAGGCGCACGATCGCCGAGGGAAGCGCAAAGAACGCGCTTTCCCACTGCAGGGGCTCAAGCACCCCGCGCAGCTCACTCACCGCCAGACGCCTTTCGTATCAACAATATACTTCTGATGCACCGCTGCGCCGGAGACGGCTTTAAAGGCATTGTGATCCACCAGCAGTACCAGGACATCCGCCGTTTTCAGCGCCTCGTCTAATGTGGCAAGCGTGCAATGTCCCGCCAGTTTTGCCGGCAGTGCATGGATATTCGGCTCAACAACCAGCGTATCGCCCTTGTGCCACGCGGCGATCGCGGTGGCAATTTCCATCGCCGGGCTTTCGCGGAGATCGTCAATATTGGGTTTGAACGCCAGCCCGAAGCAGGCGATTTTCACATCATTCGCCCGCTTGCCGCTGTCTGCCAGGCAATCTGCCACTGCGGCTTTGACCTGATTAATCACCCAGTGTGGCTTGCTGTCGTTCACTTCACGCGCGGTACGGATCAGGCGAGCCTGTTCTGGGTTCTGCGCCACGATAAACCACGGATCAACCGCAATACAGTGCCCGCCAACGCCCGGGCCTGGCTGGAGAATGTTGACCCGTGGATGACGGTTCGCCAGGCTAATCAGTTCCCAGACGTTAATTCCCCGATCGGCACAAATCAGCGACAGCTCATTCGCAAAGGCGATGTTAACGTCGCGGAAGCTGTTTTCGGTCAGTTTGCACATTTCTGCGGTGCGGGAGTTGGTCACCACGCATTCGCCTTCGAGGAAAATCTTATATAACTCGCTGGCGCGCGCCGAACAGGCTGGCGTCATGCCGCCGATAACGCGGTCGTTTTTAATCAGTTCGACCATCACCTGACCCGGCAGCACCCGCTCCGGGCAGTAGGCAATATTGATATCTGCCGCTTCACCCGCCTGCTGCGGGAAGCGTAAATCAGGGCGGGCCTCTGCCAGCCACTGCGCCACCATCTCTGTCGCCCCGACAGGCGAGGTCGACTCAAGGATCACCAGAGCGCCTTTTTTCAGCACCGGGGCGATAGAGTTGGCCGCAGCTTCGACATAAGCCATATCGGGTTGGTGATCGCCTTTAAACGGCGTAGGGACAGCAATCAGGTAAGCATCAGCCTCAACTGGCGTGGTGCTGGCGCACAGAAACCCAGCGTCGACAGCTTGCCTGACTATACGGTCGAGATCCGGCTCCACGATATGAATTTCGCCACGGTTGATGGTCTCTACCGCTCGCGCATTAATATCCACGCCGACAACCTGCTTTTGACGTGAGGCAAAGGCTGCCGCAGTAGGCAGTCCAATATAGCCAAGACCGACGACAGAGATGGTAGTAAAACTCATAGCAATACCTGATTGTGTTTAAGTGCGTGCAAAATTCGGCCACAGGCCTGCCCGTCACCATAAGGGTTATGGGCCCGGCTCATGGCCTGATACGCTTCATCGTCCTGCAGTAAGCGCGTGACCTCTTCGACTATCCGACGCGTGTCCGTTCCCACCAGGCGCACCGTACCGGCGGTCACAGCCTCCGGGCGCTCCGTGGTATCCCGCATCACCAGCACCGGCTTACCGAGCGATGGCGCCTCTTCCTGAATACCGCCCGAGTCGGTCAGGATCAGCCATGCGTGGTTCATCAGCCAGACAAACGGCATATAGTCCTGCGGTTCGATCAGCAGGACGTTGTCCACATGGCCCAGAATGCGGTTGACCGGTTCGCTGACGTTAGGGTTGAGATGTACCGGATAAACGATCTGCACATCGTCATGCCGCGCAGCAATCTCGGCCAGCGCGTGGCAGATTTGCTCAAAACCGCGACCAAAACTTTCCCGGCGATGGCCCGTCACCAGAATGGTCTTTTTACCGTTGTTGAGGAACGGGTAGCGCGCGGCGAGCTCAGCCTGGAGCGTCTGGTTCGCCAGCACGCGGTCGCGCACCCAAATCAGCGCATCAATGACCGTGTTTCCGGTCACATAGATATGTTGGTCAGCGATATTTTCACGTAACAGATTCTGACGCGAATTTTCCGTTGGTGCGAAATGGTACATCGTCAGATGGCCGGTGAGGGTACGATTCGCCTCCTCCGGCCACGGAGAATAGAGATTACCGGTACGCAACCCGGCCTCAACATGCCCCACAGGAATGCGTTGATAAAACGCCGCCAGGCTGGTTGCCACGGTTGTCGTGGTGTCGCCATGCACCAGCACGACATCAGGCTTAAACGACTCGAGAATGGGCTTCAGCCCTTCCAGAATACGGCAGGTGATCTCCGTCAATCCTTGTCCCGGCTTCATGATATTCAGATCATAATCCGGAACGATAGAAAAGAGCGTTAAAACCTGATCAAGCATCTCCCTGTGCTGGGCGGTAACGCACACCTTCGCGTCAAAATCAGGATCTCTGGCCAGCGCATGAACCAGAGGCGCCATCTTGATGGCCTCCGGCCTGGTGCCAAATACGGTCAGTACTTTCACATCGATTCTCTTCGATTAGGCGATGAAGGCCAGAGCCTTCATCGTAGATGGCGTTCTTAATTCGTGCGACGACGCATCAACGCCACGCCAGCGCCAGTCAGCGCACCCACAATCCCCCACATAATCATCAGGAATGCGCGACGAGGACTATCGCGTTTTACCGGTTCTTCAGGCGTTCGCAAATAACGATAGGTCTGAAAACGTGGATCCAGCGTTGGCCCAACATTCAGCGTGTTGAGCATGGCGCGGTTCTGGTCATACTCAAGGTTAAAATCGGGGCCGACCGCCTGGAGGTTTTCCAGACGCGCGTGCAGCATCGGGCGACCGAGGAGGAACATCTCTGAATCAGGAAGTTCGTCAGCCGGCACATCCGTCTCGCTGCGGGAAATATTACGCTGCTCGGCAATCTTTAGCGCCTGCTCAATATTGCGAACGCGGCGGGTAAAAATGGCTTTTGCCACCTCTTCCTGACGTTTCACCTGCGCTTTCGTCTGGATGGTACGCGCCGCCCAGGCGCCCTTTAACTCATCATTCAGATGGCTTGCAGCACGCTGACTGGCAAACGCGACATACTGACGCAGAAGGTTATTGGCATCTGCCGCCGTTTCAGCAATCAACTTAACGCTGTCGTAAACATTGCGCTGCGCATCACCCGGCAAAAACTGGATGTTGTTAATCATGTCATCAAGCAGCGCGGCATCGGCTTTGCTGTTGCCCACCCTGCGCTGCTTGTAATAGTCCGTCTGGGACCAAAAATCGCGACGTGTATCCCAGGAGGCCAGCTGCATCACAAACTCTTTGTAAGCCTCGTCCATCACGGAGGTCTGGTCTGGCGTAGCCAGATCCGCTTTGATATCCAGATTATTCAGGAACTGCTGCTGAGAATAGAACCCGCCAAGCATGTTAACCGTCGGTCTGTCAGTGATGGCCGTCGCACTCCACTCCTGCCTTGCAAAGAAGGTATAGGCCAGCGCCACCAGCGCAAATCCTAGGGCAATACCGACAATCCACAGCTTTCCTGCCCATAAGACGCGAAACAAGCCACGGATATCCAGATCATTTTCGGTTATCACTGATTTCGCTCCCGTCAACGGTTGAGTCATTACAATCCCGGTTTACTTAGTTGAAGTTGAGTTATTACCGCTGTTTCGGCGCATTCTGCGCTTAACGCGCTTAATGAAACGCGCCACTTTCCAGGCCCGCTTGATGCAATAGCCGTAGAGGAAAAAAGCGAGCAAGAATAATACCAACATTACCCATTCAGGAATGAAATGAGCATATTCTGCAACTACGCCAATAGCCGCCAAAATTGCAGCAGCAAGAGTAATCAGGACAAATGCCTGACGAGAGGTAAACCCGGCCCGCATGATCAGATGATGAATATGCTGGCGATCCGGAGAAAAAGGACTCATCCCTTTGCGCAGGCGACGGTACATAATCGCCACCATATCCATCAGCGGAATAGCAATAATCCACAGCGCCGTAACCGGGCTTATCGGATGGGTTTTCCCCTGAGTGGTCTCCAGCAGGATCCAGATCACCGTGAAGCCAATCAATGTACTCCCTGCATCACCCATGAATACCTTGTAGCGACGCCCGAGAGCGCCCAGATTGAGCAGGATATAAGGGAGGATGGCGGCAATCATCGCGAAGCACCATATTGAGAGGCTGTACTGGCCGTCAAACCACAAAATGATACCGATAGCAGCAAACGAGACGGATGAAAGCCCGCCCAGCAGGCCGTCAATGCCGTCGACCATGTTAAAGGCATTAATCGCAGCCCAGACGGCGAAGAGCGTGAGGAAGAAACCAAACGGGCCAAGCACCATTTCCCAGGGGCCGAATACATAGCCCAGGCTCCGAAGATAAAGCCCGCCCACGGCCATCATAACAACGCCAATGACCGCCTGCACCGTGGCCCGAATCTTGACGCTGATATCAAACCGATCGTCGAGCGCGCCCACGAATACCAGCACACCCGCGCACGCCAGATAAAGTGCTGCGTGGGGAATATAGTAATCCGCAATACCGAAAGTGAAACAGATGCCAGCGTAAACTGATATCCCGCCTACCAATGGAATGAGGCCCTGATGACGTTTACGAAAATTAGGCTTATCCACCAACCCAATTCTTTTTGCCACCTTACGCGCGATGAACAAAAAACAGGTTGTGAATAAAAAAATACTGATCAGCTCAGTAACTGCAGTGAGTAGATTCACAATGGATTGCTCTCAACAAATGTTAATCCCGGAAGTATAACCATGAAGCCTCTGTCTCAGAAGGAGTACGATTTGCGTCTTATATCTTCCGCTGTATAATTTTTAATCAATTAGTTATGTAATAGTACAAACGATCGTATTGTCGCACCGACGGGCCAAAATTGGGAGTCTGCGGTAATAGCGTATAGTCCATAAATGAAAAACGCCACGTAAAAACGTGGCGTTTGCTGGCTTTATTTGCGTTACGAGCGCTTCATCATGTCGAAGAAATCGTCGTTAGTTTTGGTCATCGCCAGTTTGTTAATGAGGAACTCCATTGCGTCAATTTCGCCCATCGGGTGAATGATTTTGCGCAGGATCCACATTTTTTGCAGCTCTTCCTGGGTGGTGAGCAGCTCTTCCTTACGGGTACCAGAACGGTTGTAGTCGATAGCCGGGAAGACACGTTTTTCAGCGATCTTACGAGAGAGGTGCAGTTCCATGTTGCCGGTACCTTTAAACTCTTCGTAGATAACTTCATCCATCTTGGAACCGGTGTCGATAAGCGCGGTTGCAATGATGGTCAGGCTACCGCCCTCTTCAACGTTACGCGCCGCACCGAAGAAACGTTTCGGACGATGCAGGGCGTTCGCATCCACACCCCCTGTCAGCACTTTACCGGAAGCCGGGACCACGGTGTTGTATGCACGGGCCAGACGAGTGATGGAGTCAAGCAGGATGATAACGTCTTTCTTGTGCTCAACCAGTCGCTTAGCTTTTTCGATAACCATTTCCGCAACCTGCACGTGACGAGATGCCGGTTCGTCAAAGGTAGAAGCAACCACTTCCCCTTTCACCAGACGCTGCATCTCGGTCACTTCTTCCGGACGTTCGTCAATCAGCAGTACCATCAGCACACAGTCTGGGTGGTTGTAAGCAATGCTCTGCGCAATATTCTGCAGCAGCATGGTTTTACCCGCTTTTGGCGGTGCCACAATCAGACCACGCTGACCACGACCGATTGGCGAGGCCAGATCCAGAACGCGCGCGGTTAAGTCTTCGGTAGAACCGTTGCCACGCTCCATACGCAGACGCGAGTTGGCGTGCAGCGGCGTTAAGTTCTCGAACAGGATCTTATTACGCGAGTTTTCCGGTTTATCGTAGTTAACCTCGTTAACTTTCAACAACGCAAAGTAGCGTTCACCCTCTTTAGGAGGACGAATCTTACCTGAAATGGTGTCACCAGTGCGGAGGTTGAAACGGCGGATTTGGCTGGGGGAAACGTAGATATCATCAGGGCCGGCGAGGTAGGAGCTGTCTGCGGAGCGGAGGAAA
Organism: Pseudomonadota bacterium; assembly: GCA_023425455.1. Taxonomy (GTDB): domain Bacteria; phylum Pseudomonadota; class Gammaproteobacteria; order Enterobacterales; family Enterobacteriaceae; genus Enterobacter. The sequence continues at coordinate 19,460 of JAFACP010000398.1, forward strand.
CCAAATCCATCCTGCAGTATCTCCAGCACACCGTCGCCAAAGATATCTTCGCCACTCTTAGCGTGCTGCTTCAGGATGGCAAAAATAATGTCCTGCTTGCGCATACGGGCCTGGTTTTCCAGTCCCATATTTTCGCCGAGAGTGATCAGCTCAGAAACCGGCGTATTCTTTAATTCGGTAAGATTCATAATGGTGTGGGTTCTTAAACTCGGGGTAATTCTCGAACTTAATGTTGTGAATGGTATGGCAGGGTCATCCATGCCTGTTAAGCGGCCATCAACTCATGTCTGTTCGCTGTCTGGTCACAGGGAAAGAACGCAGAACTGAAACGACAAGACGGATTGAGTGACAAGCCCGGAATCTAGCAACTTCACGCACTGTGTATGTCAACAACGGGAAGTATCGGGTAAAACAAGATTCAAACAACAATATATGTTTAAAACGAAGTCATAGCTAAATTAGCACGACTAAAGCCGGGCGTCCAGAGATCCACATCAATTAGGCGCTCTGGACGCTCAGCGGAGAAACCTTACGCCAGGTTAGCGTCGAGGAACTCTTTCAGTTGACCTTTGGACAGAGCGCCCACTTTGGTCGCCGCCACTTCGCCGTTTTTAAACAGCAGCAGGGTCGGAATACCGCGGATGCCGTACTTCGGCGCGGTGCCCGGGTTCTGGTCGATATTCAGCTTGGCAACGGTCAGTTTGCCCTGATATTCGTCAGCGATCTCATCCAGAATCGGGGCGATCATTTTGCAAGGACCACACCATTCAGCCCAGAAATCGACGAGGGTCAGCCCGTCAGCTTTAAGTACGTCCGTGTCAAAACTGTCGTCAGTCAGGTGAATAATTTTATCGCTCATATATAACTCC
>JAFACP010000365.1 GCA_023425455.1 Pseudomonadota bacterium
GTCATCTCCCTTCCGCCTTTCCAGGTCGACCTTTCCCGCCGCGAATTTTCCATTAACGATAAGGTGATCAAGCTCACCGCTTTCGAATACACCATTATGGAAACCCTGATCCGCAACAACGGCAAAGTGGTGAGCAAAGATTCATTAATGCTGCAGCTGTATCCGGATGCTGAGCTGCGCGAAAGCCATACGATCGATGTCCTGATGGGGCGCTTACGTAAGAAGATCCAGGCGCAGTATCCGCATGATGTGATCACCACGGTACGGGGACAGGGCTATCTGTTCGAATTACGCTAATGAAACGGATCCTGCGTCATTTTTTGCCTCTCTCGCTGCGGGTACGCTTTTTACTGGCAACTGCAGCGGTGGTGCTGGTGCTGTCTCTCTCCTATGGCATGGTGGCGCTGGTTGGCTATAGCGTCAGCTTCGATAAAACCACCTTTCGTCTGCTCCGTGGCGAAAGCAACCTGTTTTATACCCTCGCAAAGTGGGAAAACAACCAGATAAGCGTCGAGATGCCAGAGAATCTCAACCAGCAGAGCCCGACGCTGGCGCTGATCTATAACGAAAAAGGCAAGCTGCTGTGGGCGCAGCGCGACGTCCCCTGGCTGGTTAAGCGAATCCGCCCGGAGTGGCTGAAAGCCAATGGTTTCCATGAGATAGAGACCGATCCCAGCGCCACCAGCGCGCTGCTGCGTAACGATAGCGCCCTGCAGCAGCAGCTTAGCGAGTTCCGCGCCGATAACGACGACACGGAGCTGACGCACTCCATCGCCATCAATCTCTACCCTGCGACCCTGGATATGCCGCAGCTGACCATCGTGGTGATCGACACCATACCGGTTGAGCTCAAGCGTTCTTACCGGGTCTGGAACTGGTTTGTCTATGTTCTGGCGGCCAACCTGCTGCTGGTGATCCCTCTTCTGTGGCTGGCCGCCTGGTGGAGCTTACGTCCGATAGAATCCCTCGCCAGAGAGGTGCGGGAGCTTGAGGAGCATCACCGGGAGAAGCTTAACCCGGAGACCACCCGCGAACTGACCAGCCTGGTGCGTAACCTCAATCGCCTGCTGAAAAGCGAGCGCGAGCGTTATGACAAGTATCGTACGACCCTGACCGACCTGACCCACAGCCTGAAAACGCCGCTCGCGGTGCTGCAAAGCACCCTGCGCTCCATGCGAAGTGCAAAGCTCAGCGTCGACGATGCCGAGCCGGTGATGCTTGAGCAGATCAGCCGGATCTCGCAGCAGATTGGTTATTATCTGCACCGCGCCAGCATGCGCTCCGGCAGCGCGCTGTTAAGCCGCGAGCTGCATCCGGTGGCGCCATTACTGGATAATCTGACCTCGGCGCTAAATAAGGTATACCAGCGCAAAGGGGTCAATATCAGCCTCGACATCTCGCCGGAAATCAGCTTTGTCGGTGAGAAAAACGACTTTATGGAGGTCATGGGTAATCTTCTCGATAACGCCTGCAAATACTGCCTGGAGTTTGTCGAGGTCACCGCGCGTCAGGCGGAGGATACGCTGCATATTATCGTTGAGGATGATGGTCCTGGCATTCCGCGCAACAAGCGCGATGTGGTGTTTGATCGCGGCCAGCGCGCCGATACGCTCAGGCCGGGCCAGGGCGTGGGGCTTGCCGTGGCGCTGGAAATTGTCGATCAGTACGACGGTAAGATAGTGACCGGCGAAAGCCTGCTGGGCGGCGCGCGGATGGAGGTCATATTCGGACGTCAACACCCCGTTTCGAACGATAGTTAACCCGTTATGTGAAAAATGCGAGGATCGCGCACCCAGGCTCTCACGCTTCCGTTATAATCCGTTTCAGTAAGAGCCTGCGGAATAAAAAATATGGATTATCACTTAACACTTAACTGGCCTGAGTTTATTGAACGCTACTGGCAGAAACGCCCGGTCGTTCTGAAGCGCGGGTTTAGCCATTTTGTCGACCCCATCTCCCCTGATGAGCTGGCGGGCCTGGCGATGGAAACCGAAGTCGACAGCCGTCTGGTCAGCCACCAGGATGGAAAGTGGCAGGTCGGCCACGGGCCTTTCGAAAGCTACGATCACCTGGGAGAAAACAACTGGTCGCTGCTGGTGCAGGCGGTTGACCACTGGCACGAACCGAGTGCAGCGTTAATGCGCCCGTTCCGCGCCCTGCCCGACTGGCGCATGGACGATCTGATGATCTCCTTCTCGGTGCCCGGCGGTGGCGTCGGACCGCATCTCGATCAATACGATGTGTTCATCATCCAGGGCACCGGCCGCCGTCGCTGGCGCGTGGGCGAGAAGGTGCCGATGAAACAGCACTGCCCGCATCCGGATCTGCTGCAGGTTGACCCTTTCGAGGCCATCATTGATGAAGAGCTTGAGCCGGGCGATATCCTCTATATTCCGCCAGGCTTCCCGCATGAAGGCTACTCGCTGGAGAACTCCCTTAACTACTCGGTCGGTTTCCGCGCACCGAGCGGTCGCGAGATGATCAGCGGGTTTGCCGATTACGTTTTACAGCGCGAGCTGGGAAGCTACCGCTACAGTGACCCGGACGTGCCCGCCCGTGAACACCCGGCGGATATCCTGCCGCAGGAGCTGGAGAAACTGCGCGGGATGATGCTGGATCTGATTAACGAACCTGCCCATTTCAGCCAGTGGTTTGGTGAATTTGTCAGCCAGTCTCGTCACGAGCTGGACGTCGCCCCGCCGGAGCCGCCGTATCAGGCCGATGAAATTTATGATGCGCTGCAGCAGGGCGATAAGCTGGTGCGCCTGGGCGGCCTGCGCGTTCTGCGCATCGGCGATGAGGTGTTCGTTAACGGTGAGAAGCTGGATTCTCCGCACCGTCCGGCGCTGGAGGCGATTGCCAGCCATCTGGTGCTGACTGCGGATACCTTTGGCGATGCGCTGGACGATCCCTCCTTCCTCGCGATGCTCTCTGCGCTGGTGAACAGCGGGTACTGGTTCTTTGAGGACTGAGCCGTAAACTGACCGGGTGGGCGTGGAGCCTTACCCGGTAGATTCCCGGCCAGAAGAGACTACCGCTTCGCCGTCAACTCGGCGATACGCACAATCACCTTCACCGCTTTCTCCATCCCTTCCAGAGTCACAAACTCATGCTTACCGTGATAGTTGTATCCGCCGGTAAAAAGATTCGGACACGGCAGCCCCATAAACGACAGCTGTGAGCCGTCGGTGCCACCGCGGATAGGTTTCATCTGCGGTTCGATGTCGCAGTCACGCATCGCCTGCTGGGCAATATCCAGAATATGCGGATGCGCCATCACCTTTTCGCGCATATTGTAGTAGCTGTCTTCGATAATCAGTTCAATATAGCAGTCCGGGTGCAGCCCCTTACCCACCTTCTTCGCAATCTCCATCATTTTACGCTTACGCGCTTCAAAGGCTTTACGCTCAAAGTCGCGCACGATGTAGTGCATCTGCGCGCTGTCCACGGTGCCTTTAATGCTGGTCAGATGGTAGAAACCGTCATACCCATCGGTCATCTCCGGAGATTCTTCGGCGGGCACTTCCGCATGAATACGGGCAGCCAGCGACAGGGCATTCACCATCACCCCTTTCGCGGAGCCGGGGTGGACGTTGTTACCGACGATTTTGATGGTCACCGAGGCCGCATTGAAGTTTTCGAACTCCAGCTCCCCCACCCCACCGCCGTCCACGGTGTAGGCCCATTGGGCGTTGAAGGCTTCAACGTCGAAATGTTTCGCCCCTTTGCCCACCTCTTCATCCGGCGTGAAGGCCACCCGGATATCGCCATGGGCAATATTTTTACCTTTCAGCACCGCCAGCGCGGTCATGATCTCGGCGATGCCCGCCTTGTCATCAGCACCGAGCAGGGTTTTACCGTCGGTGGTGATCAGCGTCTGTCCCAGCAGGGAGTGGAGTACCGGGAACATCACCGGAGACAACACTTCGTCTCCAATCCCCAGCGCAATATCCCCGCCGCGGTAGTTTTCAACGATCTGCGGGTTCACGTGTTTGCCGCTAAAATCAGGAGAGGTATCAACATGGGAGATAAAGCCAATCGCCGGAATGTCGCCGGGAACATTGGCCAGCAGCGTGCCCATTACCGTACCTTTGTCGCTTAACGTGACGTTGACCAGCCCCAGGGCGTCAAGCTGCTCCCTGAGCAGGTTTAACAATTTCCACTGGCCTTCCGTGCTCGGTACCTGGCGAACACCCGGCTTAGATTGGGTATCCAGCGACACGTACTGTAAAAAACGCTCAAGTAATTTATCCATGCAGTCACCCTCACTTTTTGTGACAACATTATCAATAAGCATCAAAACGCAAATATTGCGTCAGGTCACTTTTATCCCGCAAACGAGAATTTTTTCGTTTATGTCGTTATGCGTTAATAAATGTAGCTTATGAATCAGTCACAAGGATTGGCGATTACCAGGGTTTGCCGTAGAATGTCGGCCCTCATTACGAGTCACCAAGGTGGTTACACACAAACCCCGCTTCGGTAAGCCACCCGGAGCGTCTATATGGGACAGCGCCAAAATTGAATACACAACCCCGTTCACTGTCACCGCTGGTGCAACTGGAACGCATTGGTAAAAGCTTTGATGGTAAAGAGGTGATTTCCGATCTCAATCTGACCATCAATGACGGTGAATTTCTTACGCTGCTCGGCCCTTCAGGCTGCGGCAAGACCACCGTACTGCGCCTTATCGCCGGGCTGGAAAGCGTCGATAATGGCCACATCCACCTTGAGAACCAGGATATTACCCAGGTTCCTGCCGAAGAACGCCACGTCAATACCGTCTTTCAGAGCTATGCCCTGTTCCCGCACATGACCGTGTTTGAGAACGTGGCCTTTGGCCTGCGGATGCAAAAAACCCCGGCGGCGGAGATCCCCCCGCGCGTCACCGAAGCTCTGCGCATGGTGCTGCTGGAAACCTTCGCTCAGCGCAAACCCCATCAGCTCTCCGGCGGCCAGCAGCAGCGTGTTGCCATCGCCAGGGCGGTGGTGAATAAACCACGCTTGCTGCTGCTTGACGAGTCACTTTCCGCGCTGGACTACAAGCTGCGTAAGCAGATGCAGAACGAGCTCAAGGCGCTGCAGCGTAAGCTCGGCATTACCTTTGTCTTCGTCACGCACGATCAGGAAGAGGCGCTGACCATGTCCGACAGGATTGTGGTGATGCGCGACGGCAAAATCGAGCAGGACGGCACCCCGCGCGAAATCTACGAAGAGCCGAAGAACCTGTTTGTCGCCAGCTTTATCGGCGAGATCAACATCTTCAGCGCCACGGTGATTGAACGCCTGGACGCGCAGCGCGTACGAGCCAGCGTCGAAGGCCGCGAATGCAATATCTACGTCAGTTTCGCCGTCGAGAAGGGACAAAAGCTCAACGTTCTGCTGCGTCCGGAAGATCTGCGCGTCGATGAGATCCACGACAGCGCCGAGGCGGAAGGCCTGATCGGCTATATCCGCGAGCGCAACTATAAAGGGATGACGCTCGAATCCGTCGTTGAGCTGGAAAACGGCAGAATGGTGATGGTCAGCGAATTCTTCAACGAAGATGACCCTGACTTTGACCACTCCCTTAACCAGAAAATGGTTATTAACTGGGTAGAAAGCTGGGAGGTTGTGCTGGCTGATGAAGAACACAAGTAAATTCCAGAAGGTGGTGATTACCACGATCGTCGGTTGGCTTGTGTTGTTTGTCTTCTTACCCAACCTGATGATCATCGCAACCAGCTTCCTGACCCGCGACGATGCTAACTTCGTGAAGCTGGTCTTTACGCTGGACAACTATTCGCGCCTGCTTGATCCGCTCTATTTTGACGTGCTGCTGCACTCGCTCAATATGGCGCTGCTTGCGACGCTCGCCTGCCTGGCGCTGGGCTATCCTTTCGCATGGTTCCTGGCCCGCCTGCCGCAAAAGGTGCGCCCGCTGCTGCTGTTTTTACTGATTGTTCCCTTCTGGACCAACTCGTTAATCCGCATCTACGGGCTCAAGATTTTCCTCAGCACCAAAGGCTATCTGAATGAATTCCTGCTGTGGCTCGGGGTTATCGATACCCCCATACGCATTATGTTCACCCCCGGTGCGGTGATCATTGGCCTGGTCTATATCCTGCTGCCCTTTATGGTGATGCCGCTCTATTCCAGCATCGAGAAGCTCGATAAACCACTGCTGGAAGCGGCAAAAGATCTTGGCGCCGGGAAGGTACAAACCTTTGTTCGCATCATCCTTCCTCTGACGATGCCGGGCATTATCGCCGGTTGCCTGCTGGTGATGCTGCCGGCAATGGGTCTGTTCTACGTATCCGATCTGATGGGCGGGGCGAAAAACCTGCTGGTGGGTAACGTTATCAAGAGCCAGTTCCTCAATATCCGCGACTGGCCGTTTGGCTCCGCCACCAGCATTACGCTGACGGTGGTGATGGGACTGATGCTGCTGATTTACTGGCGCGCGTCTCGTTTACTCAATAAAAAGGTGGAGCTGGAATGATGGGTCGACTGCTGCGCGGTGGTTTTATGACCGCCATTTACGCTTACTTATATATTCCGATCATCATTCTGATCGTCAACTCGTTCAACAGCTCGCGCTTCGGCATTAACTGGCAGGGTTTTACCACCCGCTGGTATAGCCTGCTGATGAATAATGACAGCCTGCTGCAGGCGGCGCAGCACTCCCTGACGATGGCGATTTTCTCCGCGACCTTCGCCACCCTGATTGGCTCGCTGACCGCGGTCGCATTGTACCGTTACCGCTTTCGTGGCAAGCCATTTGTCAGCGGTATGCTGTTTGTGGTGATGATGTCGCCGGACATTGTGATGGCGATTTCGCTGCTGGTGCTGTTTATGCTGCTCGGGATCCAGCTTGGCTTCTGGTCGCTGCTGTTCTCGCATATCACCTTCTGCCTGCCGTTTGTGGTCGTCACTGTCTATGCCCGCCTGAAAGGCTTCGACGTGCGGATGCTGGAGGCGGCAAAAGATCTCGGCGCCAGCGAGATGACCATTCTGCGGAAGATCATTCTGCCGCTGGCGATGCCTGCGGTGGCGGCAGGCTGGCTGCTCAGCTTCACCCTGTCGATGGATGACGTTGTGGTATCGTCTTTCGTCACCGGGCCGGGCTACGAAATTCTGCCGTTGAAAATCTACTCCATGGTCAAAGTCGGCGTCTCACCGGAGGTGAATGCGCTGGCGACGATCCTGTTGCTGTTATCGCTGGTTCTGGTTATCGCCAGCCAGCTTATTGCTCGCGATAAAACGAAAAGCCTGTCTCGACAGGCGTAATGATTGCGGTCGGCCTGGCGGCGGGGACTGCCCAACGTCAGAATGACACACACATAGCCCGCAACAACGGGCTCAAATCTCAGGGGACGTTAAATGATGAAATGGTCACGCCACCTGCTCGCGGCAGGGGCTCTCGCAATCGGGATGAGCGCTGCACACGCGGACGACAGCAAAACGCTCTACTTCTACAACTGGACCGAGTATGTGCCGCCGGGCCTGCTGGAACAGTTCACCAAAGAGACGGGTATTAAGGTTATCTATTCCACCTACGAGTCGAATGAAACCATGTATGCCAAGCTCAAGACCTACAAAGACGGCGCGTACGATCTGGTGGTTCCGTCGACCTATTTCGTCGATAAGATGCGCAAAGAGGGGATGATCCAGAAGATCGATAAAACCACGCTGACGAACTTCAGCAACCTCGATCCGCAGATGCTTAACAAGCCGTTCGATCCCGGTAATGATTACTCTATCCCCTACATCTGGGGAGCGACCGCCATCGGGGTCAATAGCGAAGAGATTGACCCGAAAACCGTCACCAGCTGGGCTGATCTGTGGAAACCGCAATACAAAAGCAGCCTGCTGTTAACCGACGACGCGCGAGAGGTGTTCCAGATAGCGCTGCGCAAGCTTGGCTATTCCGGTAATACCACCGATCCGAAAGAGATTGAAGCCGCCTATCTTGAGCTGAAAAAGCTGATGCCCAACGTCGCGGCGTTTAACTCCGACAATCCTGCCAACCCGTATATGGAAGGTGAAGTCAATCTGGGGATGATCTGGAACGGCTCTGCCTACGTCGCGCGTCAGGCCGGCACGCCGCTTACCGTCATCTGGCCAAAAGAGGGCGGCATTTTCTGGATGGACAGCCTCGCGATCCCGTCCAATGCCAAAAACGTGGAAGGGGCCCTGAAGCTTATCAACTTCCTGCTGCGCCCGGACATTGCGAAACAGGTTGCGGAGACCATCGGCTATCCGACGCCAAATCTGGCCGCGCGTAAGCTGCTGAGCCCGGAAGTTGCAAACGATACTTCGCTGTATCCGGATGCTGAGACCATCAAAAAGGGTGAATGGCAGAACGACGTCGGTGACGCCAGCCGTCTTTACGAAGAGTATTACCAGAAATTAAAGGCGGGTCGCTAAACGCCCGCCCTCTTCCTCACTCTGCAGGCGCAGGGTGAGGAAGCCTTAACGGGCAGTATTTTCCGCCGCCCACAGCGTCGCCGCTCTCATCATCTCCACGACCTCATCATCCACCAGCCCCAGTTCACCGCACAGTCTGGCCGCATCATCCCAGCGCTGCTGCTCATAGGCCCGACACAGGGTAACGATCTCAGCCAGCAGCCCCTGCTGATGACACAGCGCATCGCTCACGGACTGCGGCACGGCAATCTGTTTCATCAGCTCCGCCATCGGCAGCTCCAGAATGGTATCAAGCAGCGAGAACAGACCGCAGATAAACGCATTCTCAGCCAGCGACGGGCCGTTCGTCTTCCGGGCAACCAGCTCGCAGAACTTCCCGCGCATCATGCTCTGAGGGTAAAGCTCATCAACGGTATCACTCCCGGCACTGGCCAGCACCACCACGGCGACAAAGCGGCGAAGCTGGTTCTCACCAAGGTACATCAGCACTTCGCTGAGGGTTAACTTGCTAAAATTACAGACATCGCCATGTTTAAATGCGGTATGTTTCATATAGCGCATGATCTTATATGACAGAGTCAGGTCTGTTTTGATCAGCGATTCGACAATACGAAGATCCGGTTTATTACGCCCAACCTCCATCTGCAACCGAAAAATAGCCAACTGATTTTGCGACAGCCGCTTGTACTTCATTATCTCGGGGCGGCAGAAGAAATACCCCTGAAAAAGCGCAAAGCCAGCGTTACGGTATTTATTGAATTCCTCTTTAGTTTCAATTTTTTCAGCAAGATAATTAATGTGTCGGGTCTGATTTCGACGCTCTCGCAGATAATCATTAATTTGCTCTAAGGTATTATTCCTGACATCAAATTTAAGTACCGATATATACGGTAAAAACCGGTCCCATTCTGGCGAAAGCGTAAAATCATCCAGCGCGAAGCGGTATCCGCGCTCGCTCATTGATTTTACCGCCTGAAACAGCGCCTCTTCCGGAAGTGCATCCTCCAGGATCTCAATAACCACCCTCTCGCGGTCGAGGGCTTCTGCACTGCGATCAATAACCA
>JAFACP010000063.1 GCA_023425455.1 Pseudomonadota bacterium
CCTGCCGGAGTTCGCTTCTCTGTCTGCTGAAGAACTGATCGCGAAACTGGACCAGCTGCCGGCTGACAAAAAAACCGTTCTGCGTAACAACGCAGGCGGCCACGCTAACCACAGCTTCTTCTGGAAAGGCCTGAAAACCGGCACCACCCTGCAGGGCGACCTGAAAGCGGCTATCGAGCGTGACTTCGGTTCTGTAGACAACTTCAAAGCGGAATTTGAGAAAGCCGCTGCCACCCGTTTCGGCTCTGGCTGGGCGTGGCTGGTTCTGAAAGGTGACAAACTGGCGGTGGTTTCTACTGCGAACCAGGATTCCCCGCTGATGGGGGAAGCGATCTCTGGCGCATCTGGTTTCCCAATCGTCGGCCTGGACGTGTGGGAACACGCCTACTACCTGAAATTCCAGAACCGTCGCCCTGACTACATCAAAGCGTTCTGGGACGTGGTGAACTGGGACGAAGCCGCAGCGCGTTTCGCCGCTAAAAAATAAGGTTGCATTGACGCCTGTGAGAAGCGAGTCTGATGACTCGCTTTTTTTGTATCTGCAGAAAGGAGCAGCAATGCACTACCCGGTGAATGTATTTACAGGCAAGGTCAGGGAGTATGACGGCAGCCGGCCGAGCGCTATCGCCAAAGTGCAGGTTGACGGGGAACTGACGTTAACCGACGTGGGGCTGGCGGGTGACGAGCAGGCAGAGAAAAAAATTCACGGTGGGCCGGAGCGCGCGTTGTGTCATTATCCCCGCGAACATTATCGCCACTGGAGGGCGGAATTCCCTGACCAGGCGGAGCTGTTCGTTGCGCCAGCGTTTGGTGAAAACCTCTCCACCGAAGGGCTGACCGAGAAAAACGTTTTTATCGGCGATATTTTTCGCTGGGGCGAGACGCTGATTCAGGTCACGCAGCCACGTTCACCCTGCTTTAAGCTTAACGTCCATTTGGCTATCAGCGATATGTCGGCGCAGTTGCAACAGGCGGGAAAAACCGGCTGGCTGTACCGTGTGGTGCAGACCGGGCTGGTCCCGGCCGATGCGCCGCTTGAGCTGGCGTCACGCCTGAGCGATGTGTCGGTGTATGACGCCTGCGCGATAGCCTGGCATATGCCGTTTGATGATGAGCAGTATCACCGCCTGTTGTCGGCAGCAGGGTTATCAACCAGCTGGACCAGAACGATGCAGAAGCGCCGCATTAGCGGGCAGATTGAGGATAATTCGCGAAGATTATGGGGAACGTAATCGTGCTGCGCGAGGCAACCGGCCGGGTGGGGCAAAGCCCGCACCCGGCGCAACCGCTATGCACGTTTGTACAGCGGCAGCCAGAGCGTTAACCGCAGCCCGCCCAGCGGGCTGTCGTCGGCTTTTACCCAGCCGCGATGCTGCTGGATTGCGGTTTCTACGATCGCCAGACCGAGTCCTGTACCGCCCGATTCGCGATCGCGCGCTTCGTCGGTGCGGTAGAACGGACGGAAAATCTGCTCGCGATCTTCCGGGCTCACGCCCGGACCATCATCATCCACAATGATGGTGATCCCGTCTTTATCCACCGAGAAGGCCACTTCAATGCGGGTGTGCGAATAGCGCAGGGCGTTGCGGACGATATTCTCCAGCGCGCTTTCCAGCGTATTCGGGTTACCGTATAGCGGCCAGGGGCCCGGCGGGAAATTCACGGTGAAGGATTTGCCCATCTGCTCCGCTTCAAATGCGGCGTTGTCTAGCACTTCATGCCACAGATGGTTGGCTTTCACCGTCTCACTGACCAGCGCATTCTTCTGCTGATTACGCGACATGACCAGCAGGTCGTTGATCATGCTGTCCAGACGGTGGGCTTCGGTTTCAATACGCTCCAGCTCTTTGCTCTCGCCGCTGCGACGGCGCAGCAGCGCGGTGCCCAGCTGCAGGCGCGTAAGCGGCGTGCGCAGCTCGTGAGAGATGTCCGAGAGCAGGCGTTGCTGGGTGGTCATCATGCGCTCAAGGGCGGTGACCATCTGGTTAAAACTGGCACCGGCTGCCAGGAACTCCTGCGGCCCGGCCTCTAGCTCCGGATGCTGCCTCAGGTTACCCTGCGCCACTTCGTCGGCGGCATTTTTCAGCTTCCGCGCCGGTTTTGCCAGGCTCCACGCCAGCCATAGCAGCAGCGGCGAGCTGACCAGCATGGTGACAATCAGCAGCAGCAGCGGACGGTCAAACAGCAGGTTGATAAAGTCGGACTGAGAGCTGCTCGCAGGCCGGATCAGGTACAGCTGATAGTTATCTTCGCCATCTCGCACGGAGAAGGGGCCCACCATCTCTACCCGGCCATATTTTTTCTTCTGCGGGTGATCGGCGTTATCCGCCTGGCCAATAAAATTGCGGATGATCTGCATTTCATTGCGCTCAGCGCCGATGACGCGTCCTTCACTGGTCACCAGCAGCAGGCGCTGCCCCGGCGGCGCCCATTTGTCGATAGCGCGAAACAGCCTGCGCCACCACATTAAATCGTTCGGCGGATCGTTTGCCAGTTCGGCTTCAACGTGCTGCTCGATCATCACGCCCTGACGTTGCTCGCTGTCGAGCAGCTCCGTCATCTGGCGTGAGTCGAGTTTTGGCAACATCAAAACGAGCATTAAAACCAGTGCCAGCGTTAGCCAGAATATGGCGAAAATGCGGGCGGTTAAGCTACCTATCATGAAGCGGAAACCATCAGATAGCCGCGACCACGTAAGGTTTTAAACCACGGATGGCCATCTTTGCGTTCCGGCAGTTTACGGCGCAGGTTAGAGATGTGCATATCAATGGCGCGGTCAAACGGTGTCAGACGTTTTCCCAGTACTTCCTGGCTCAGGTGTTCACGCGATACCACCTGGCCGAGATGCTGCGCCAGCAGATAAAGCAGCGTGAACTCGGTGCCGGTCAGTTCCAGCGCCGTGCCGTCGAAGCTCGCCTCCTGGCGGCCCGGATTGAGGCTCAGGGAGTCGACTTCCAGCGTTGGTGAGCTGTTGTCGGTATTCTGCTGCTGTTCGCTCCAGTGGGAACGACGCAGGATAGCGCGAATACGGGCGACCAGTTCACGGTCGTTGAATGGCTTAGGCAAATAGTCATCAGCACCCAGCTCAAGGCCGAGTACGCGGTCAAGTTCGCTGCCGCGTGCGGTCAGCATAATGACGGGGGTCTGGTGTGTCTGGCGAAGTTCTTTCAGCGTATCAATGCCGTTTTTCTTCGGCATCATGACGTCGAGCAAAAGGAGATCAATGCTGTCGTCAAGGAGACTCAGCGCCTGTTCGCCATCATGGGCAACCAGGACATTGAAACCTTCCATGTCGAGCAACTCCTTTAAAAGAGATGTTAGCTCTCGGTCATCATCAACTAACAGGATTTTATTCATTGTTTAAATACCTCCGAGGCAGAAATTACGACATCAAGGCTGTCTAATCCATGACTTTACGTTGTTTTACACCCCCTGACGCATGTTTGCAGCCTGAATCGTAGACTGTCTCTCGTTGAATCGCGACACGAAAGATTTTGGGAGCAAGTGATGCGCAAAGTTACCGCTGCCGTCATGGCCTCAACGCTGGCGTTCAGTGCGTTTAGCCAGGCTGCTGTAGCTATTATCGGCGATAACGAGCCCTCACAGGAGGGGGTAACGCAGCACAGCAGCCAGGGCCATATGTTTGACGGCATAAGTTTAACCGAACATCAGCGTCAACAGATGCGAGATCTGATGCAGAGGGCACGACAAGACCAGCCTCCTGTTAATGTTAGCGAAATGGAGACAATGCATCGCCTTGTCACCGCAGAAAAATTTGATGAAAACGCTGTGCGCGCACAGGCAGAGAAAATGGCACAGGAGCAGGTTGCCCGCCAGGTCGAAATGGCCAGAGTCCGCAACCAGATGTTTCACCTGTTGTCACCTGAGCAGCAAGCGGTTTTAAACGAAAGACATCAGCAACGAATGGACCAGTTGCGTGAGGTTGCACGGATGCAACGAAGCTCAGACATGACGCTTTTCAGTAGCAACACCCGTAGTAACCAGTAAACCCTGTTTTCCTTGCCATAGACACCATCCCTGTCTTCCCCCACATGATGTGGGGGTTTTTTTTGCCCTTCATTTTGTTTCGTTACTCTTTTATTCATCCTTTGATTAGGACAGCATCCGTTATACTAGCGCCATGGCATGACAGGAGTGTTTATGAATCAATCCTATGGGCGGCTGGTAAGCCGTGCAGCAATCGCGGCGACAGTGACGGCGTCGTGTTTACTGATCATCAAAATTTTCGCGTGGTGGTATACCGGCTCGGTCAGTATTCTGGCAGCGCTGGTGGACTCCCTGATGGATATTGCCGCTTCGCTGACCAACCTGCTGGTGGTGCGCTACTCCCTGCAACCGGCGGATGAAGAACATATGTTTGGTCATGGCAAAGCGGAGTCGCTGGCGGCGCTGGCGCAAAGCATGTTTATCTCCGGCTCGGCGCTGTTCCTGTTTTTAACAGGCATTCAACACCTGGTTTCACCGTCACCGATGAACGATCCCGGCGTTGGAGTTGGGGTCACCGTTATCGCACTTATCAGCACATTGGTTCTTGTAACGTTCCAGCGTTGGGTTGTGAGAAAAACCCAAAGCCAGGCGGTAAGGGCTGATATGCTTCATTATCAGTCTGATGTTATGATGAATGGCGCTATTCTTATTGCGCTCGGTCTGGCCTGGTACGGCTGGCATCGGGCTGATGCGCTGTTTGCGTTAGGGATTGGTATCTATATTTTATATAGCGCCTTGCGGATGGGGTACGATGCGGTGCAATCGCTGCTGGATCGCGCCATTCCCGACGCGGAACGTGATGAGATTTTTGCTATTGTGACCTCCTGGCCCGGCGTCAGCGGTGCTCACGATCTTCGTACGCGGCAGTCAGGGCCGACCCGCTTTATTCAGGTTCATATAGAAATGGAAGACAACCTGCCGTTGGTTCAGGCACACAGCGTGGCTGAACAGGTCGAGCAGGCGATCTTGCTGCGTTTTCCTGGTTCAGACGTCATCATTCACCAGGATCCCTGTTCTGTTGTACCCAGGACATTTTGAGCTTTCGTTATTCGTTGTAAAAAGTGAGGCCAGGCCAGCATTTTGTGTATAAATTACCGCCATTTGGTCTGACCTGAATCAATTCAGCTGGAAGTGATTGATATACTATTTGCAGTATTCGTTGGTCGAACAATTTCTTCCGGCAACAGATTTCAATTTTGCATTCCTAAGTTCAGAGGTAGTCATGATTAAGAAAATCGGTGTGTTGACAAGCGGCGGTGATGCGCCGGGCATGAACGCAGCAATTCGTGGTGTTGTTCGTGCAGCGCTGACGGAAGGTCTGGAAGTTTTTGGTATCTATGACGGTTATTTAGGTCTGTATGAAGACCGTATGGTTCAGCTGGACCGCTACAGCGTGTCCGACATGATCAACCGTGGCGGTACCTTCCTCGGTTCTGCTCGCTTCCCGGAGTTCCGTGATGAACACGTTCGTGAAGTGGCTATCGAAAACATGAAGAAACGCGGCCTCGACGCCCTGGTGGTGATCGGCGGTGACGGTTCTTATATGGGTGCAAAACGTCTGACTGAAATGGGCTTCCCGTGCATCGGTCTGCCAGGCACCATCGACAACGACATCAAAGGTACTGACTACACTATCGGTTACTTCACCGCACTGGGTACCGTTGTCGAGGCTATCGACCGTCTGCGTGATACCTCCTCTTCACACCAGCGTATCTCCATCGTTGAAGTGATGGGCCGCTATTGTGGTGACCTGACCCTGGCTGCCGCTATTGCCGGTGGCTGTGAGTTTGTGGTGGTGCCGGAAGTGGAGTTTAGCCGTGAAGATCTGGTTAATGAGATCAAAGCCGGCATCGCGAAAGGTAAGAAACACGCCATCGTGGCGATCACCGAGCATATCTGTGACGTTGATGAACTGGCTAAGTACATCGAAACAGAGACCAAACGTGAAACCCGTGCGACCGTACTGGGTCACATCCAGCGCGGCGGCTCTCCAGGGCCTTATGACCGTATTCTGGCTTCACGTATGGGCGCTTATGCGATTGAACTGCTGCTGCAGGGCCACGGCGGTCGTTGCGTCGGTATTCAGAACGAAAAACTGGTTCATCATGACATCATCGACGCCATTGAAAACATGAAGCGTCCGTTCAAAGGTGACTGGTTAGACTGCGCGAAGAAACTGTACTAACGGTTGTCTGCGGGCCGGCGGTGCTGGCTGCCGGAGGTGCTCAGGCCGGGTAAGGCGTTAACGCCGCCCGGCTTTTTTCTGTTCTCCATTCCTCTTTTTATTCCTCAGCGTTATAGCCAATCTTTTTTTATTCTTTAATCATTGGTTGTCTTTCTGGCACGCTTCACACATCAAAACACTGCACAAGAGAGCCGGGCGATGAATAAATGGGGCGTGGGTTTAACATTACTGCTGGCATCTGCCAGCGTGCTGGCAAAGGATATCCAGCTACTTAACGTATCGTATGATCCGACGCGTGAGCTGTACGATCAGTACAACAAAGCGTTCGCCGCCCACTGGAAACAGGAGACGGGGGACAACGTAGTGATCCGCCAGTCCCATGGTGGCTCCGGTAAGCAGGCGACATCGGTTATCAACGGTATTGAAGCCGACGTGGTAACGCTGGCGCTGGCCTACGACGTGGACGCTATTGCACAGCGTGGGCGCATCGATAAAAACTGGATCAAACGTCTGCCTGACAACTCCGCTCCCTATACCTCAACCATCGTTTTCCTGGTTCGCAAAGGCAACCCCAAACAGATCCACGACTGGAGCGACCTGGTTAAGCCCGGCGTTTCCGTCATTACGCCAAACCCGAAAAGCTCCGGCGGTGCGCGCTGGAACTACCTGGCTGCCTGGGGCTACGCGCTCCATCACAACAATGGCGACCAGGCAAAAGCTCAGGCGTTCGTCAAAGCGTTGTATAAAAACGTGGAAGTGCTGGACTCCGGCGCCCGCGGCGCGACCAACACCTTCGTGGAACGCGGTATCGGCGATGTGCTGATCGCCTGGGAAAACGAAGCCCTGCTGGCCACCAGTGAGCTGGGTAAAGACAAATTTGAGATAGTCACCCCGAGCGAATCCATTCTTGCGGAACCGACCGTATCTGTGGTCGACAAAGTGGTTGAGAAGAAAGAGACCAAAGCGGTAGCGGAAGCGTATCTCAAGTATCTCTACTCACCGGAAGGCCAGGAGATTGCGGCGAAGAACTTCTATCGTCCACGCGATCCGGCCGTGGCAAAGAAATACGAAAACGCATTTCCGAAACTGAAGCTCTTCACCATTGACGATGAGTTCGGCGGCTGGACGCAAGCGCAGAAAGTGCATTTCTCTAACGGCGGGACTTTCGATCAAATCAGCAGGCGCTAAGCGGTAACTACAGCATGACACGGCGGCCCGGTGTGAGAAATCCACCGGGTTTTTTTATTCGGTCATTATTTTGCGTTACTCTTCTCTTTCTGACGAAGACAGGGAGCGCGTGGTGAAAAAAATACTGTTGCTGGTTTTGATGGTTATCGCACTGGCGGCGGGAGGCTGGTGGTGGATGAATTCCGGCAACCCGAACGCGTTACGCCACATCGTTCTTGACCAGTGTGTGCCCAATCAGCTGCAGAACCGACATCCAGCGCCGTGTGCGCAGGTGAAGCCGGATGCGGGATACGTCATATTCAAAGACCGCAATGGACCGCTGCAGTATCTGCTGATGCCGACGTACCGCATCAATGGCACCGAGAGCCCACTTCTGACCGATCCCCACACGCCAAACTTCTTCTGGCTGGCGTGGCAGTCGCGCGGCTTTATGCGCATGAAGCACGGGGCCGATATACCGGACAGCGCCATTTCGCTGGCCATCAACTCGCCCACTGGCCGCACGCAGAACCATTTTCATATTCATATCTCTTGTCTGCGCCCGGATGTGCGCGAGGCGCTCAATGCTCGCCTGGGACAAATCAGCACCCAGTGGCTCCCGCTGCCCGGTGGGCTTGAAGGACACGAATACCTTGCCCGCCGGGTGACGGAAAACGAGCTGGTACAGCGCAGCCCGTTTATGATGCTGGCGGAGGAGCTGCCGGAAGCCCGCGAGCACATGGGGCGATTTGCGCTGGCGATGGCGCAGCAGTCTGACGGCTCGTTTGTTTTGCTGGCGACGGAGCGTAATCTGTTCACCTTTAACCGGGCATCTGCTGAGGAATTGCAGGATCATCAATGCGATATCCTGAAGTGACCCCACTATAAATAGCGTTTACTCGTTCTTCCTGTCGCCGTAGACTTGCTGAAAAAAACGACAGGAGACAGGTATGTCGCTCTGGTTAACTCACCCTCTGTTTCTACCCTCGCTGATTGTTGGCGTCACCATTGTGCTGTGGGCGACGTCACTGCTGCCGGAATTTCTTACCGCGCTGCTGTTTTTCACCGCAGCGATGACCGCCAGAATCGCGCCGCCGGAGGTTATTTTTGGTGGTTTTGCCTCGTCCGCATTCTGGCTGGTTTTCAGCGGCTTTGTGCTGGGGGTGGCAATCCGTAAAACCGGGCTGGCAGACCGGGCCGCGCGGATGCTGTCGGCCAGACTGACGGATTCCTGGGCGTTAATGGTGGCAAGCGTCGTGCTGCTGAGCTACGGGCTGGCCTTTGTGATGCCGTCGAACATGGGCCGCATTGCCCTGCTGATGCCGATAGTCGCCGCGATGGCGAAAAGGGCGGGTATTGCCGATGGTTCGCGGGCGTGGTTTGGACTGGCGCTGGCGGTCGGGTTTGGTACTTTCCAGCTCTCGGCAACCATTCTGCCTGCCAATGTCCCGAACCTGGTGATGAGCGGGGCAGCGGAAGGTTCGTACGGTATTCACCTGAACTACGTGCCCTATCTGCTGCTGCACACGCCGGTGCTGGGGTTCCTCAAAGGTTTGATACTGATTGGCCTGATCTGCTGGTTATTTCCCGGTAACCCCAAACCGCCCCGGGACCTGACCCCGCCGCCGCCGATGGGCAGAGATGAAAAGCGTCTCGCCTGGCTGCTGGCGGGCGTGCTGACGATGTGGGTAACCGAGAGCTGGCACGGCGTCGGTCCTGCATGGACGGGGCTTGCGGCCTCGGCGATCGTGCTGTTGCCGCGTATCGGTTTTATTACCGGCGATGAGTTTTCAACCGGCGTGAATATGCGTACCTGTATTTATGTGGCGGGTATTCTTGGGCTGGCCATCACCGTGACGCAAACCGGCATCGGTCAGGCCGTGGGGGACGCGCTGCTGCGCGTGATGCCGCTGGATGCGACAAAACCCTTTACCAGTTTCCTGGCGCTGACGGGGATCACCACCGCGCTTAACTTCATCATGACCGCCAACGGGGTGCCGGCCCTGTACACCACGC